>DATDLO010000364.1:0-7250 GCA_036519215.1 Oxalicibacterium sp. | reverse complement strand
CGGGAATGGTAATTGTCTGTGCCACGAAATCGGCGGCAATCGGCAGTTCGCGTTCGCCCCGATCGACCAGCGCAGCCAGCAGGATGCGCGCCGGACGGCCGTAATCGAACAGTTCGTTGATCGCCGCGCGCGTGGTACGGCCGGTGTAGAGCACGTCGTCCACCAGCAGAATCGTCGCACCGTCGACATCAAACGGAATCTGCGTCGGCTTGACGTCGGTGCGCAAACCTTTTTCTGCGAAATCGTCGCGATAAAAAGAAACGTCGATGAAGCCGAGCCGTTCGCCCAGCTGCATTTCCATCGCCAGCCGTTCGGCCAGCCAGGCGCCGCCGGAATGGATGCCGACGATGCCGACGTTTTCCGCCTTGGCCAATGCGGTTTTCACCTGTGCTGCCAGCGACTGGTACAGCGCTTCGGCGTCGAGTTCAGGATTCGGTAGAGTCATTGCGAAATACCATCGAAATATTGCTGCAGGATGATCGCGGCGGCCTGATCGTCGATCGTGTCGCCGCGTTGGTGGGAAATCACCGCGGATGAATAACGCTCATCCACCAGCACCGTTTCCACATCGAAACGGCCATGCAACTGGTTCGCAAAACGCCGGCAGCGTGCCGTCATTTCGTGCTCCGCGCCATCGGGATGCAAGGGCAGGCCGACCACGCACAAGGCGGGCTTCCATTGCTGCATCAGCTCGGCAATCGTTGCGAATTTCTCGTCGTTGGTCGCGGCGCGAATGACAGCCAGCGGCTGCGCCTGCTTCAACAGGGTATTGCCTACTGCGACGCCGATGCGCTTCAAGCCGAAATCGAAACCCAGCACGGTTTCCACTAGCGCGGCGCTCCGTCAGGCATGTCCTGCCTCTCCGCTCAGCATCATCGGATCGATGCCCAGCAGTTTCAGCGCAGCCACAAAACGCCGTTCCAGCGGCAGATCGAACAGGATGCCGGGATCGGCACGCACCGTCAGCCAGCCATTACGCGTGATTTCTTCTTCCAGTTGACCGGCACCCCAGCCGGCGCAACCCAGGCTGACCAGCATGCGTTCCGGACCGCGCCCGGTCGCCACCGCTTCCAGCACGTCCTTGGACGTCGTCAGTGCAATCTGGTCGGTCACCGGCAGCGTCGACGAAAAATCGCCGATCGGCGCATGCAGCACAAAACCGCGGTCCGACTGCACCGGTCCGCCGAACATCACCGGCCTGCTTTCCACCTGCGCCGGCGCGATTTCGAGTGTCAGATCGATGCGGTTGAGCAGCGTTTCGACAGTCATGTCGGTCGGCTTGTTGATGATGACGCCCAGCGCGCCATTGGCGTTGTGCTCGCACAGATAGACGACGGTGCCGCCGAATACGGGGTCGAGCATGGACGGCATCGCGATCAGGAAATGATCGGCGAGACTCAGTTCATCGCGTTGGGGAATATCGGAAGCGGAGGAAAAATCGAGTGAATCCCAGGGGGAGCCGGGATCGCTGGCAGAGTTGCTGGTCTTACGTTGCTTCGACATGGCCGCTATTTTAGCAGTTTTGCCCGGACGTTTTCGCCGGTTTTTTCCTGCCGCCCCTGGCTTTGCGACAGGCGGGATGCCATTCCCCGGCATGGACAACATGGCAATTTCCATGCGCTGCCCAGACTCCTGGCGGCCCGATCGCCGCGATGAGCCGGTTTCAATCGACGACCGGTTATTTCCGCAATTCGGCTACCGCAATTGCGTTCTGCCGCATGCCGTAACCGACTGACCGATGCCAGGCTGCTTCACTGGCAAATTTCGGTACGGACATTCCAGTACGGACATAAAAAAATCCCGCCGATACCAGCGGGATTTTTTATCGGAAGCCAAACGAAGTTCAGCGTGCGTCCGCCGTTTTGCCGGAAAAGTTCGCCACCAGCGCCAGCAAGGCATCTTCCTGATAAGGCTTGCCCAGGTACTCGTTGACGCCCAGTTCCATCGCGTAATTGCGGTGCTTGGCTGCCGTACGCGATGTGATCATGATGATCGGGATGTCGCGGGTACGCTCGTCGTCGCGCACGTTACGCGTCAGGTCGAAGCCGTCCATGCGCGGCATTTCGATGTCCACCAGCATCACGTCCGGTGTGATCGATTGCAGATGCTGGAGGGCATCAACGCCATCCTTCGCCAGCACGACCTGATAGCCTTCGCGGGTCAGCAGGCGTTGTGTGACACGACGCACGGTCAACGAATCGTCGACCACCATCACGATGGCTTGCGTACGCAAACCTTGTACCGGAGCGGCATGCCGCTCCGTCCGCTCGGGCGATGCCATTTCCGCTACCGCCCCCATATTTTCCGGCGCATCGGACGGCGTCAGGCGCGGCGCACGAATGTTTTCCTGTGCGACGCGCTGCGCCAGCGGCACGGGATTGAGGATCAACACGATCTCGCCCGAGCCGAGTACCGTTGCACCGGCAATGCCGATCATCCGCGACAACTGCGGGCCGATGTTCTTGACCACGACCTCGCGGTTGCCGATCACCTCGTCGACGTGCAGCGCCACGCGATCGTTGCCGCTCTTCAAAATCAGCAGCGGCGAGTAATGCTGCGTGACCGGTGTCGCGTCGTGATCGCCCAGCAGCGTCGACAGGTAATGCATGGGAACACGCTGCGACTGCCACATCACGGCGCTTTCGTTGTAAGCCGCCGCCAGCGCGCCGGTCTTCAACTGCTGCACTTGCTCCACCAGTACCGATGGCACCGCATAGGTCTTGCCGCCGGTGGACAGCAGCACGACCTGCGTGACTGCCAGCGTCAACGGCAAGTGGATCGTGAACTGCGCACCCTTGCCGGGTTCGGAAACGGTGGACACCCGACCGCCCAGCGACGCCGCTTCGGAACGCACGACATCCATGCCAACGCCGCGGCCGGCCAGTTCGGTCACTTCTTCCGCCGTCGAGAAACCGGGATGGAAGATCAGGTCCGTCACTTCTGCATCGGAAACTTCCACGTCATTCGTCAGCAGGCCATTCGCGATTGCCTTGCGGCGTATGCCTTCCAGGTTCAAGCCCTGGCCGTCATCGGAGAAATGAATGACGACTTCGTTGCCTTCCTGCCGGATTTCCACCAGCAGTTCGCCCGTTTCGCTCTTGCCGGCGGCCAGACGCCGCTCGCGCGATTCGATGCCGTGCACGATCGCATTGCGCAGCAGATGTTCGAACGGACCGGCCATCTTTTCCAGCACGCTGCGGTCGATTTCGACCGCGCTGCCGCGGATATCGAGGTTGACGCGCTTGTCCATTTCCTTCGCAGCCTGCCTCGTGACGCGGAACAGCCGCTCGGAGATGCTGGCGAACTGCACCATGCGCACGCGCATCAGGTCCTGCTGCAGATCGCGTGTCAGCCGCGCCTGCACCGTCAGATCGGTGACGGCGCTGTCGAGCGTGCGGTTCAGGTTCTGCTGGACGGTGCCGACGTCGCTGACGCTCTCGGCCATCATGCGCGTCAATTCCTGCAAGCGCGTGAAGCGGTCGAATTCCAGTGGATCGAATTCGCGATCGGCCGATACGCCCATGTGCGAACTGATCTGCGACTCGGCCTGCATCTCGATTTCGCGCAGCTGATCGCGCAGGCGGACAACATTTTCCGACAACTCGCCCAGCGACTGTTTCAATGTGCCGACTTCGGTTTCCAGCTTGGAACGCGAGATCGACACCTCACCGGCTTGGTTGACTAGGCGATCGAGAATGTCTGCACGCACACGCACCAACGGCGTCGAGGACGGTGCCGCCAGCGAACGCGTATTGGCATCTGCCGGCACGGCAGGCGCAGAAGGTACGAGGGATGCAGCGGCAGATTGCTCTGCCGGCGGCATTACGCCGGATATGACTGACGCCGGTTCGGAAGCCGAGACCTTCCCGGCTGCTGTCGCCATCGGTGCCGATTCGCTCTGGTCGACGGACGGTTGCACGGATGGTTGCGCGAGCGACTGCGAACGCGATTGCTCGACTGCATTCGGCGCCAGCAGTTTTTCGAACAGGGACAGGCCGTGGTCGTAGCGCGCCAGCAGATCGTCAAGCATCAGCGCAGAAGGCTGGCCCACATGCGTGATGTTTTCGATGCGCGTTTCCATCTCGTGCAAATGCTGGCCCAGCATCATCGCACCGGCCATGCGCGCGCTGCCCTTGACGGTATGCAGCGTACGCAAAACGCCTTGCGGCAAGGAAGCATCCGACGGATTCTGCTGCCATGCGCGCAGCATCTGCCCCATTTGCGGCAGCATGTCCTGCCCCTCTTCGATGAAGACGGCCAGCAGGTCAGCGTCTAGCTCATCCTTGATTGCCAATGCCGGATCGGCCAGTTCTTCGCCGTCTTGCGGATAGACCGGCTCCTCGAAGGGAATGTGCTCCGGCGTCGACTGGCCAGGTTCCACGCCCTCGGCCGCCGCACCCGCACTTGCACCCGCGGCAGCAGGATCGAAAGCCACCGGCACTTCGATGGATGCAGCCGGCATGACATTGCGCGTTACTGCACGTACTTCCAGATCTTCCGGCATGCTTTCCAGCATCTTCACCTGATCCGGTTCCTCGGCCGGCATTTCTCCCAGTGCGAACATCTGCAGCATGTAACGAATGCGCTCGACCGCCTGCTCCAGCGTGTCGTATTCGCTCAGCAGCAGCTTGACCGGCTTGCGCGCCAGGTACTGCAACACCATTTCCAGTGCATAGGCAATCTGGTGCAGTGGCGTGAAGCCGACGGTAGCCGAGCTGCCAGCCAGCGAATGTGCGGCATGTACGGCCGGCACGCTGACGTGCCGATCCGATTCATGACGCCACTCGGCGAAATCCTGCGACAGCAGACGCACCAGCTCGTCCGTTTCTGCCAGATAGATATTGTGCAGCGGAAGACTGATCTCCAGATCGCCGACGCGCTTGATGTTGTCGTCAGCCCGCGCTGCCGGTGCCGGCTTGCCCGGGAAGTCGATGACATCGGCAACCGGGGCGGCCATCGCTTCCGTCGCTGTTTCTGTTGTTGTTTCTGTTTCTGTCTCTGTCTCGACGACCGCTGCCTCCTCCGTTACCGACGGACCGGCATCGCCAAGATGGAATTGCGCAAGTTCCTCGTCGCTCAATTCCACTTCTTCCGCTTCCGCCACGGCAGCCGGCACTTCTTCCTCCGGATTGTCGTCCGTTGCAAAACCAGATTGCATTTCGGCAGGCACATCGGCTTGCGGGGCGTCGAATTCCGCAGCCGATTCCACAGCCGCAGTCGCCTGCTCATTTTCTGCATAGCGGAACGGCTCGCCATTCTTCACGCGTTCTGCTGCGGCAATCAATGCCAGGCCGGTACGCCCCGAATTGCCCTTCGTCTGTAAATCGTCAACCCAGGCTTCCAGTACATCGGCCGCCTTTTCCAGCAATGCATAGAGTTCGGCGTCGCCGCCGCGCGTTTCGGACAGGCGCAGATTCAGCACCTGCTCGATGCTCCATGCCGCTTCGCCCAGCGCAATCAGGCCGACCATGCGGCCACTGCCCTTCAGCGTATGGAAAGAACGACGCAGCGTCGTCAGATATTCCTGGTTGTGCGGCGCATTACGCGACAGCGGCAGCGTCTGGCGCACGCAATCGAGAACCTCGACCGCTTCGCCGAGGAAGATTTCCAGCAGCTCGGCATCGATCGCCTCTTCCGAGGCAGGCGTTGCTGATACGGTCGCTTCCGACATTTCCGAGTCGGCAGTCTTGACCTGTGCCCCTGTCGCCAGTGCGATGTCTTCCATTGCCTGCGGCGACGGCACGAAGCCGGGCGCTTCCAGCATGTCGATCACTGCACGCGCGCGATCGTTCGCCTCCGGATTGTCGACCAGCGTCGCATCCAGCCGTACCTGTTCCAGCGATTCTTTCAGTTGTTCCTGCAGCACCGGATTGGTCGGCTCGTCCATCAACGACATCGCCAGTTCTTCCGAGTGCTTCTGGTGATAGGCCAGTTCCGCCTCGACAGTCGGCAGCGCAGGCTCATCGACCCCGGCTTGCGGTATCTGCGGAATATCGACCGTCAGTCCGTCTTCCGGAATTTCGTTGCGTTCGGTAAGACTGGCACGAAAGATGCCGCTCCCTTCGTCGAACGTGAAACGGCTTTTCGCTACATCCGGATGCAATTGCAATGTCTCGATGAAGAAACTCAGCGCGCCGACATTCTGCGCCACCTGCTCGAATTCCTTCACATCGGGCTGATCGGCCGCATCGATGAAACGGCGCACGGCTTGCTGCGTATGCTGTACTGCACGCACCGCATCCTGTTGATCGAGCACGGACAGTGCACCGCTGATCTGGTACAGGATACTGTCGATATCGGCCAAGCCGTCGCGCCGCTGCGGATCGCGAAAGTATTCATCGAGCAGCTTCTCGACCTGCCGCAGGCTGGATTGCAGTTCGCCCGACAGCGCCGCCATCGTCTGGCGCTGCTGCGCCTCGCGCGACATGTCGTCCAGCCATTGCGCCGACTGCGCAACCGGTTCGCCGGCGACGGCGGACAGCAATCGCGTTGTCAACGCATCGGCCCGTTCGCCAAAATCGTCGGACAAATGACCGATCTGCTGCAGCGCATTTTCGACGAACAGCAGGCTGGTCGCGATTTCCAGGCTCAGGCTGTCGCCCGGCCGGGAATGCGCGGCGTGGCGCGCGATGCCGCTCAGTTCGCGCAGCAGCTTCGCCAGTGGCGGCGCATTGAGCCTGTTACCGGCATCGGCCAGTCCGGCCATTTCCTTTTCGAAAGCCTGCGCGACACTCACGTCACCACCGGCAATACGGTTCCACAGGTTCTTCGCCTGCGACAGTTTTTCCTTGGCGGTCGCCAGCGATTCTGCATCGATCTGGCCGTAGCGTTTCGTCTCGTAATCGGACGGTACCGCGCCGTCCCGTTGATAGGCAGCGCGAATCTGTTGCGCCAGTGCGGACGGCTGTTCGACACGTGCAATGAAGAACAAGGCGTCACGCAGTAACCGTTCCGTGATGCTGGACGAGCCTTCGCTCAAGCGACGGATCTGCAGGTTGATGCGAGCGAACAGCTGTTTGACATACAGTTCGCTTGGCACCTGCCCAGCGGCCACCGCATCGGCAAAACCGTGCATGACCCACCAGAAACTGCGCGCCTGCGGCGTGGCCTGTACATATTCGACACGCTGCACGATGTCGCGCATCGTGGCGGCGCTGGCCTGGCTGCCGTCGCCGCCTTTCAGGAACAGCAGCAGTGCACGTTCGAAGCGCTTGCGCAGCGCGACGTAATCGTCACGCGTCAGCGTCTGC
>DATDLO010000363.1:0-2458 GCA_036519215.1 Oxalicibacterium sp. | reverse complement strand
AGCATCATCACGACCTGCGGCGTTGCCGTCTTTTCCGCCAGATATTCCGTATGGCCGGTGAACGGCACGCCGGCATCGTTGATCGTGCTCTTCTGCAGCGGCGCGGTAACGATGGCATCGAAGCGATGCTGCAGTGCGCCTGCGATTGCCACGTCCAGCGTCTGCAATACGGTATGGCCGTTTCTGGCATCCAGCCGGCCGGCAACGACAGGTGCATGCAACGGGCAATCGATGACGGCGATACGGTCGCGCGGAAAATCAGGCAGGCCGTCGTTCTCCACGGCTTGCAGAGATATCGCGGACAACTGGATCGCCGGGCTGATTTCGGCAGCCAGCATCGAGAGAAAGGCGGCATCACCGATCAGCACGCTGCGGATATCGCAGCGCAATTCCCATGCTGCGCGAATCGAGATTTCCGGCCCGATCCCGGCCGGCTCGCCGCAGGTGATGGCAATCGTCGGTCGCTTGCTCATGACACCTCCCGTTTCGACAATGTATGTCGTCTGTTCGACTGCAGCCTGATTACTGATCGTTCAGGCGATACTCGACATAGGCTTCATCGCGCACCTGGCGCAGCCAGTCCTGCACGGCACCTTCCAGCTTCTGCGCACGAATCGCCTGGCGTGCGGCAGCGCGCTTGCGCTCCTGCGACACGTCATCAATCTTGCGCTCCTTGACGAGAATCAGGTGATAACCGAACGGCGATTCGATCGGATCGCTGAGCTGGCCGACCGGCAAGGCATCCATCGCACGCTCGAATTCCGGCACGGTATCGCCCGGATAGATCCAGCCGAGATCGCCGCCCTTTGCAGCGGAAGCATCATTGGAATACAGACGCGCCATTTCCTCGAAGGTGGCCGCATGATTCTCGATACGCTGCTTGATATCCAGCAGCTTCCGCTGCGCATCGGATGCGGAAACCACCTGGTTGACCTTGATCAAAATGTGCGCGGCATGCGTTTGCTGCACGCTGACTGGTGCCGCGGCAGGATCGTCCTGACCACCACGCAGCACGCTTGCCGTACGACGGCCGACCAGCTTCAGAATGTGGAAGCCGTTGCCGCTCTTGACGACCGGTGCGACCTGCCCCTGCTGCACATTCTTCACCGCATCGACGAACAATTGCGGCAGACGGTCTTCCGAACGCCATCCCAGATCTCCGCCAGTCGCGCCATCCGGCGCATCCGAATAGGCTGCCGCCAGATTGCTGAAGTCGGTGCCGGCATTCAGTTGCGCGAGCACTTCATCGACGCGCTTCTTGCTGGCTGCCTGTTGTTCTATGGTCGCGTTTTCCGGCACGCGAATCAGGATTTGCGCGATGTCCAGCTCCTGCGGCGCCGACGTGGTAGCGCTGTGCGCCGCCAGATACGCATCGATTTCCGCATCCGATACCTGGATCTTGTTATCGACTTGGACCTCGCGCAGACGCTGCATCATCATTTCGTTGCGAATGTCTTCGCGAAAATCCGAGTACTGCATGCCGTCCTGTTCCAGGCGCTGACGAAATTCCGTCATCGTCATCTTGTTCTGGTCGGCAATACGCGCCACGGCACGATCGAGCATGGCGTCATCAACCTTGATGCCGCGCTCCTTCGCCCGCTGCAGTTGTGCACGCTCGAGGATCATCCGCTCCAGCAACTGGCGATGCAATTGTTCCGGCGGCGGCATCTGCCCGCCCTGGCTTTTGAGCCTGTCTTCGATCACTTTCAGGCGTCGCAGAAATTCCTGGCGTGTGATGACGTCGCTGTTGACGACCACCAGGATCGAATCCGACAGTCTTGGCTGCTGTCGAGCGGCCGGCTTGCCGGCATCCTGTGCATGGGCAAGCAGCGGCAGGCAGCACGCCAGTATCGCAGCCGCCAGAAACTGGCAACTGCGCGACAGGTAATTCTGAATACGGGTCATCGGATCGAAAGTACGCATGGTTTACATACCGGAATGGTTGGTATCGGATTGGTTGCTGATAGGCTGATAGCCTGGAATACTGGTGCGCAGCGCCGACAACGGGTCGGAACCCAGTTTAGCCAGGCCGCTCAGCTCCAGCTGGAAGAACAAGCTGGAATTGGATTCACCGGTCGACGTCGGAATGCGTTGCGCAACGACGCGGAAAATCCAGCAGTCGGCCTTGTATTCGAGACCAAGCAGCCCTTCAGACAGACCGTTGGCGGGCGGCGCGTTCGCCGGCCTCGTATTACGTTCAGCATAATTGTTGTCCAGCGAATAATTGACGCGCGCCACGCCGTACCAGCGATCGGCAATCGGCCACTGCCCTGAGACATCGATCTGCCGCAGTTCGTTCGGCACGTCGATGCGATAGCTGAGGTTCAGCACCTTCTTCGGTTCCGGCCGCCAGCTCACCGTGTAATTGGCGCGCGTCACATCCTTCTGCGTCGCACTGTACTGGATCGTCGCCTCAGTACTCAACTTCTCGGAAAATCGAATTGCAGCAGAAGCCAGC
>DATDLO010000362.1:0-5865 GCA_036519215.1 Oxalicibacterium sp. | reverse complement strand
TTCCCGCAGTGAGGGGTATTTCATCGGTAGCAGTCGGAATGATCGATGCGGCAATGGGCGGCAAAGGTCGCATTGCAAGCATCGAGGGTAATCATGTGCATATCGCATCGCGCGGATGCGAGGAAGTGCCAGGACCGTTCTGCGCGAACGATTACGCGCGGAACAGACAATGGAAGATGGCAGCGGAAAGGCGTGAACTACATCGGTATGCGGAAAGTGTGCGAAGAAACGATCGCCGGAGGCACCTGGCGATTGCAGGCGCCATGGTAAACGATGCGGCTATCGTTGGCAAAACGTGCCGGAAAGGAAACGGTCATAGCGGCACACCGTCTTGTACGCGCGAGGTATCAGCTGCGGAATCAGCCGGTGCCGGCCTATTCCGTAGGATGAATTGGATGCATTGATTCAACCGCGCTCCGTTCAATCGCGCCCTAGCGCGGCCTTACTTCAGCATTACTGAGATGCAGATGTCGTGTCGACAGTACCTCGCGGTGTTGCAGTGGCGCCGCGATCCGTTTCGTTCGGCGTATCCGCATGCCAGCCACCGCCCAATGCCTTGATCAGCAGTACGCTGGCCGCAAGTCGGCGATTGAGAATGTTGACTGCGCTGATCTCGCTGTCCAGCGCAGTCGTCTGCGCCGTGATCACATCCAGATAACTGACCAGTCCGGATTTGTACTGGTTGGTCGCAATTTCTACCGACTTGCGCGCCAGTTGTACGCCTTCGCCCTGAGTCTGCGCTTCCTGTTCGAGAATGCGCAGCGCCGCTAGGTTGTCTTCCACCTCCTGGAAACCGGTCAGCACCGTCTGCCGGTACAGCGCAACGTTTTCGTCATAAGCGGCGACTGCCTGATCGGTTTGTGCCTGCCGCGCGCCGAAGTCGAGCAGGGTCTGCGCCAGCGTCGGGCCGATCGACCAGAAGCGGTTCGGCAAGGTCAGCAGGTTCGACATGCTGTCGTTCTGGTAACCGACGTTGGCCGACAACCCCAGCGACGGAAACCATGCGGATTTGGCGATGCCGATCTCGGCATTGGCTGCAGCCAGCCGGCGTTCGGCGGCTGCGATATCGGGCCGGCGTTCCAGCAAGGCGGATGGTACGGTCAGCGGAATGTCCGGCACGGACGCGGTCAGCGGCGCCGGCGCGATATCGAATGCGGCCGGTGCCTTGCCGACCAGCAGTGCAATCGCGTGTTCGAGTTGCGCGCGTTGCACGCCGATGTCCAGCGCCTGCGTCTGCGTGGTTTTCAACTGGGTTTGCGCGCGTATGACGTCTGCGCGCGCGGCCACACCGGCGGCGTACTGATTCTGCGTCAGCTTCAGCGAGCGTTCGTAGTCGATCAGTGTGCGGTCCAGCAGCGCTTTCTGCGAATCGAGCGCGCGCAACTGGAAGTAGTTTTGCGCCAGTTGCGCATGCATGCTCAACCGCGTGTTTTCCAGATCGGCGGCGCTGGCCTGTGCGCTGTTCGTGTTCGCTTCGACCGTGCGGCGCACGCGGCCCCATAGATCGGCTTCCCAGCTGGCGCCGAGCGATGCACCGTAGTTGGTGCGCACGCCGCTGCTGCTGGTGGTGGCGTTGGTCACCTGATTGTTGCGCACGGTCGCACTGCTGGAACGCGTAACGTCGAATTCGGCGGTGACTGTCGGAAAATATTCGGAACGCGCCGATTGCACCAGTGTCAGCGCCTGGCGGTATGCGGCTTCGGCTTGCGCCAGGCTGAGGTTCGACGTGTTGACTTGTTCCTGCAGCGAATTCAGCAGCGGGTCGCCATAGATTTCCCACCAGTTTCCGCGCAGCGCGGCATCGTTCGGTTGCGCAGTCTTCCAGCCGTTCGCTTCCTTGAATGCGACCGGTTGCGCCACTTCCGGGCGCACGTAGTCGGGGCCGACCGCACAGGCGCCCAGCAGCAATGCCGATGCGACTGCCGCTGCCAGCGGCCTGACGCGATGCCAGTGCGGTCTCATTCCGCCTTCTTTATTCGCGTCTTTATTTACGCCTTTATTCATTTTGGTGTCCCGCTTCATGTTCCGATTCACGTTCCATTACATATTTCGATTTCATATTTTCGTTCGCCTGCATCTTCAGCTAGTCGTGTCCGCAGCGGCGTCCGGTGTGGAGTCCGATACCGGATGCCGTTTGCGCCAGCGCGACCATACGCGATGGCTCCATGCGCTGAAGCGGTCCATATACAGATAGACGACCGGCGTCGTATACAACGTCAGCATCTGGCTGACAATCAGGCCGCCGACGATGGTCACGCCCAGCGGACGGCGCAGTTCGGAGCCGGTGCCGGTGCCCAGCATCAGCGGCAACGCACCCAGCAGAGCGGCGGCAGTGGTCATCATGATCGGACGAAAGCGCAGCAGACAGGCCTGCCGGATCGCATCGCGCGGCGTGTGGTTCTCGGTGCGCTGCGCGACCAGTGCGAAGTCGATCATCATGATCGCGTTCTTCTTGACGATGCCGATCAGCAGGATGATGCCGATGAAGCCCATAATCGACAGGTCCATGTGGAACAGCAGCAGCGCGAGGATGGCGCCGACGCCGGCCGACGGCAGCGTCGACAGGATCGTGATCGGATGCACATAGCTTTCGTACAGCATGCCGAGCACGATGTAGATCGTCGCCAGCGAAGCGAATAGCAGGAACGGCAGGCTGGCGAACGACGACTGGAACACCTTGGCCGTGCCCTGGAAGCTGCCGTGCACGGTGTTCGGCATGTGCAGCGTGTCGACCTTGGCGTTGATCGCTTCGGCTGCTTCGCTGAGCGTGACGTTGGGCGCGAGGTTGAACGAAATCGTCGTCGCCGCGAACTGCCCCTGATGATCCACGGATAGTGTGGTCGAGGTTGGCCCGAAGCTGGAGAATGCCGATAGCGGCACCATCGTGCCTTCGCTGTTGCGCACGTGGAGATCGCGCAGGATTTCCGGCCGCTGCCAGTATTGCGGCGCGACTTCCATTATCACGTGATATTGATTGCGCTGTGCGTAGATGACCGACGCCTGGCGCTGACCGAAGGCGTCGTACAGCAGGGCATCGACTTCGGCTTGCGTGACGCCGAGGCGTGCGGCGGTATCGCGATCGACATTTAGCGTGATCTGCAGGCCGCGATCCTGCTGCGAGGTGTTGACGTCCAGCAGCTGCGGCACGGTGCGCAATGCTTCCAGCACGCGCGGCCCCCACAGGTCGAGAGCGTTCAATTCGTCCGCCTGCAGCGTGTACTGGTATTGCGCATTGCTGGAGCGGCCGCCGACACGAATATCCTGCGA
Source organism: Oxalicibacterium sp. (assembly GCA_036519215.1). Classification (GTDB taxonomy): domain Bacteria; phylum Pseudomonadota; class Gammaproteobacteria; order Burkholderiales; family Burkholderiaceae_D; genus Oxalicibacterium. Next base: position 2,598 of record DATDLO010000362.1, on the reverse strand, counting down.
TGCCTGCATGAACAGCGTGGCGCCCGGCACGCGTGCCAGCTTGCCGCGCAAGCGGTTGATGACGTCGTCGGCACTGACCTTGCGCTCGTTCAGCGGCTTCAGCGTAATGAACATCTGCCCGCTATTGCGCCGGCTGCCGCCGGTGAAGCCGATCACGCTGGCGACCGCCGGATCGGTGCGGATGATGTCGATGAAGGCCGTCAGCTTGGGCTCCATCGCCTGGAACGATGTTGCCTGATCGGCCTGGATGAAGCCCATGATGCGGCCGGTATCCTGCTGCGGGAAGAAGCCTTTGGGCACCACGCCGTACAGATAGAAATTGAAGCCGACCACTGCCACCAGCGTCAGCATCATGATGCGCGTGTGGCGCAGCGCCCAGTCCAGCGTGCGTTCGTAGTGGCGGATCATCCAGTCGAACACCTGTTCGCTGGCGACATACCAGCGGTTACGCTCGCGTTGCGCATGCTGTTCCTTCGTCTCGCGCCGCAGGATGCGTGCGCACATCATCGGCGTGGTCGTCAGCGACACGACCAGCGACACCAGCACCGCCGCCGACAGCGTGATCGCGAATTCGTGGAAGTAGCGGCCGACCAGTCCGCCCATCAGCAGCATCGGGATGAACACGGCGACCAGCGAGATCGACATCGACAGCACCGTGAAGCCGACTTCGCGCGCGCCGAGCAACGCCGCTTGCAACGGCTTCATGCCTTTCTCGATGTGGCGCATCACGTTTTCCAGCACGACGATTGCATCGTCGACGACGAAGCCGGTCGAGATCGTCAGCGCCATCAGCGAAAAATTGTTCAGGCTGAAGCCCAGCAGATACATGATGCCGAAAGTACCCAGCAGCGAGATCGGCACTGCCACGCTGGGAATGATGCTGGCGCGCACATTGCGCAGGAACAGGAAGACCACCATGATGACCAGCGCAATCGATACCAGCAGCGTGAATTCGACGTCATGCAGCGAGGCGCGGATCGTCGTCGTCTGGTCGAGTACGACGTCCATGTCGATGGCGGCCGGGATCGACGCCTTCAGATTCGGTAGCAGCGCGCGCACGCGGTCGACGGTTTCGATGATGTTGGCGTTTGGCTGGCGGTTCATGATCAGTAGCACCGAACGCTTGCCGTTGGCCATGCCGGCGTTGCGCAGGTCTTCCACCGAGTCGGTGACTTCGGCCACGCTCGACAATTGCACCGGCGCACCGTTGCGCCATGTAACGATCAGCGGTTGATACTGCGCCGCCGTCTTGGCCTGGTCGTCGGTCGCGACCTGCCACTGGCGCGATTCGCTTTCCACATAACCCTTGGGCCGGTTGGCATTGCTTTCCTGCAGTGCGGTGCGCACCTGGTCCAGACCCACGCCGTACTTGTTTAGCGCCATCGGATTGAGTTCGACGCGCACCGCCGGCAACGAACTGCCGCCGACACTCACCTGGCCGATGCCCTGCACCTGCGACAGCTTCTGCTGCAGGATGGTGGAAGCGGCATCGTAGATCTGGCCCTGCGTCATCGTGTCCGACGTCAGCGCGATGATCATGATCGGCGCGTCGGCCGGATTGACCTTGCGGTAGGTCGGATTGCTGCGCAGCGTGGACGGCAGGTCGGCACGCGCGGCATTGATGGCTGCCTGCACATCGCGCGCGGCGCCGTCGATGTCGCGGTCGAGATCGAACTGCAGGATGATGCGCGCCGAGCCGGACGAACTGCTGGACGTCATTTCGGTGATGCCGGCGATGCGGCCCAGCGAACGTTCCAGCGGCGTGGCGACGGTGGACGCCATCGTTTCGGGGCTGGCGCCGGGCAGCGAGGCCGATACCAGAATGGTCGGGAAATCCACCTGCGGCAAGGGCGACACCGGCAATAATCCGAACGACACGATGCCGGCCAGCGCGATGCCTATCGTCAGCAGCGTGGTGGCGACGGCGCGATGGATGAAGGAGGAAGACAGGCTCATGGCGCTTATGGCGGGCTCATGGCTTCGTCGCCGGCGGCATCGCTGGCGTCGTCATCTTCGGTGCGCTTGCGGCCGAAGCGTTGCGCCAGCCGGTCGAAAGCCAGATAGATCACTGGCGTCGTGAACAGCGTCAGCACCTGGCTGACGATCAGGCCGCCGACGATGGCGATACCGAGCGGGCGGCGCAGTTCGGAGCCGACGCCGGTGCCCAGCATCAGCGGCAGCGCACCCAGCAATGCCGCCATCGTCGTCATCATGATCGGACGGAAGCGCAACAGGCAGGCCTGGTAGATCGCGTCGCGCGGCGACAGGCCGTCCTTGCGTTCGGCTTCCAGCGCGAAGTCGATCATCATGATCGCGTTTTTCTTGACGATGCCGATCAGCAGGATGATGCCGATCACCGCGATGATGCCGAGATCGCTGCGCGCGATCAGTAGCGCCAGCAGCGCACCCATGCCGGCCGACGGTAAGGTGGAAAGAATCGTGATCGGATGGATGTAGCTTTCATACAGCACGCCGAGCACGATGTACACGGTGATGAGCGCGGCGAGGATGAGCAGCGGCTCGTTGGCAAGCGAGGCCTGGAAGGCCTGCGCGGTGCCCTGAAAGCTCGCGCGGATCGAGGGGGGCAGGCCGATCGCG
>DATDLO010000361.1:0-9572 GCA_036519215.1 Oxalicibacterium sp. | reverse complement strand
AGATGACCGGATGAAACAAAAAATGACTTTGGAAAATGGCGCGAAGAAAAAGCAGCGCCGCGCACGAACGTGCAAGCGACAAATGAAAAACCGAAACGGAAATGAAAAAGGCCAGTGCTTGTGGCACTGGCCTTTCTGACTAACTGGTGCGGCTGGCAGGAATCGAACCCACGACCCCTTGGTTCGTAGCCAAGTACTCTATCCAGCTGAGCTACAGCCGCGAAAGATCGAAATTATAGCGGAGCAAATTCCATTTTGGAAGCCCCATTCATCCACTTTATTCAATTAATCACATTTTTTCGTTATTTTGCGTCTACCCTTCCATCACAACACACGTTTGGTCTTTCTCCATTGCATTCCGACAGCAAAAACGGATGTGCTACAGTCCGACGACATCAACACGACGCATACACGAAACGCCACCATGCAGGAAACCATCGACGACGTGCAGGCCGAATGGCTACCGATCATGCTGCAGGGTTCGCCCAGCGAGATCTGTGTGTTCAATTGCCAAACGCTGCGTTTCGAATATGCAAACCAGGCAGCGATCGACAATCTGCAATACAGCCTCGATGAGCTGCGCGGCATGTCTCCCGCGTCGATCGTGCAAGGCATCAGTCCCGAAGCCTATGAGGAATTGCTGGCCGAGCTGCGCAATGGCAGCGTTGCCTCGATCAGTGTAAACACCGTCCACGTGCGCCGCGACGGCACCGCCTATCCGATCGAATCGCGCCTGTTTTTTCTGGCGGCATCGACCGGCCCCGTCATCATCGCGATCGGCAACGACGTCAGCTCGCGCGACGAATCCGACAAGGCCTTGCGCGCCAGCGAATCGCGATTGAGCGCGATGGTTTCCAACACCCCGGGACTGGTCTATCAATTCCGGCTCGGTCGCGACGGTCATTTTTCCTTTCCTTACCTGAGCGAAGGCTGCGCAGCGCTGCTGGGCATTGCGGCGGAAGAATTGCACGACGATCCCCTGCACTTTCTCGAACTGATTCTCCCCGAAGATCGCGCCTCCTTCATCGATTCGATGAACGCATCGACAAAGGAAATGAGCGCGTGGAACTGGGAAGGTCGCATCCGAATCGAAAAATGGAACGACATCAAGTGGATCAACCTGCGTGCCACGCCGCGCGCGCTGGACGGACACGATGTGCTGTGGGAAGGCATCATGACCAACATCACCGCCAGCAAGCTGGAACAGGAAGAAATCATCCGCTCCCGCGCGCAACTGGCGGAATTGTCTGCGCACGTCAACACCGTCAAGGAACAGGAACGGGCCCACATCGCGCGGGAAATTCATGACGATCTCGGCGGCAATCTGACTGCGATCAAAATGGCGCTAGCGTTATTGACGCGCCGCCTACCTGCCGATCCGGCGCTGGTCGAAAAAGCCGATTACGTCGAACAGCTTGTCGACCGCACGATCGAAACCGTCCACAGAATCGCCAGCGATTTGCGTCCCGGCGTACTGGATTTCGGTCTAGTGGCAGCCATCGACTGGCAAGCAAGAGAATTCGAGAAGCAATGCGGCATTCCGTGCGAATTCTCGTCGAACAAGCGAGAAATCGAACTGGACGCCAACCAGTCCGCCGCCCTCTTCCGGATTTTCCAGGAAGCCCTGACCAATATCGCCAAACATGCGCAGGCGACGCACGTCAATGTGCAGCTGATTCATACCGAGCGCTTCGTCCGCCTGGAAATCGTCGACAACGGCCGCGGCATCAAGGCGACCGATCGCACGAAACCCAAGTCGTTCGGCATCCGCGGCATGGTCGAACGTTCGATCGCGATGGGCGGCAGCCTGTCCGTCAGTACATCGCAAAAGGGTGGCACAATCGTTGCTATCAACGTCCCGTTGGTCGATAGCAGCGAAAGATCGACATCCTGACGGACAATATTGCAGAATAACTGACCATTTTGGTCACATGGAACCGTGCTGAGCCAAATTTTGTCTCACTAATGGAGACCGTTTGTCTGCAAGGCAGCACTCATCTAGCAGAACAATGACAACGAAGAATGTAATCAAAGTCCTGATCGCCGACGATCACGCCATCGTCCGGGAAGGTTTGAAACAGATTCTGGCGGACACCAAAGATATCACCGTCGCCGGACATGCCGAAAACGGCACCGAAGCCATCCGTCTCGCACGCGATGTTTCGCATCATGTTCTGCTGCTCGACATTTCCATGCCCGATCGTAGCGGCATCGAAGTGTTGAAACAGGTGCGCAAGGAATCGCCGAAAACCGCAGTACTGATGCTGTCGATGCATCGCGAAGACCAATATGCAATCCGCGCGCTGAAAGCCGGCGCTTCCGGTTACCTGAACAAACAAAGCGCGCCAGCCGAGCTGGTCAATGCCATCCGCCAAGTTTCCGCCGGCCGCAAATACATCAGTGCCGCCCTCGCCCAGGAACTGGCCAATCAGATCAGCGACGATCACGAAATTCCACTGCATGAAACGCTATCTGACCGCGAATACCAGACCCTGACGATGATTGCATCCGGCAAGACCGTCAGCGACATCGCCGCGGAGCTGGTGCTGTCGGTCAAAACGATCAGCATGTATCGTTCGCGCCTGTTGCAAAAAATGAAACTGCGCCACAATGCCGAACTGACGCACTACGCAATCAAGAACCATCTGGTCGATTGAATCCGGATTGAAGCCGGATTGCCCCTCCCTTGCCCACAGGCGGACTTGTCAAACGACAAACTGGCCGGCATTTGCCGCGCTGATCGCCGCATCACCTTTTGCTGTCTAGCTATATGATTGCGAAATAGCCAAATTGGGCTGCAATCAATAGCCACAACATCAGCGCACGCGCCGTCATGCCAGACAAACCCCGGAATTCCGCAGCCCAGAATCCTGTCGATATCGCGCGGGAAACCTTCCGCCAGCTCGCCACCCGCAAGATCGCTCCCACGCCGGACGCCTACCGCAAGGTATACGACGAAATTGCCGGCTATGCGGCTGAACCCACACCGGAACAGGTATTCGGCGAATTCGCCGCCACGCTGCTCAGCCTGCCCGACGAAGTATCCGCCGTCGGCAAGACATTGCAGCAAGCGGCAATCACCTCCTATTGGCCTGATTACGGCAAGGGGCTGACGCAACTGATCGGCCACTATCAGGGCCGGCTGGCTCGCCTGTCGAATCCCGTCGCACTTTCCGCCGCGCCGCTGATCGACGATCCTCAGCCCCGCCTGTTGCGCGATCTGCTGATGCGCACGCTGACACTGGCCGTCGCATCGCTGCTGCAAGGCGTACCGGCGCTGGCGGCGGAAGCCGAAGAGCTCGGCCGCTCGATCAAGGATGCGCAGTCGGAACAGGCGCTGAACGAAGCCTCCGCACGCCTGAAACAGTTGTGCTTCAAGATCGAATTGAAGAGCGGCGACCTGGCAGAACAGCACGAACTGCTGCTGCGACTGTTCCGCCTGCTGCTGGAAAATATCAGCGGACTGCTCGAAGACGATTCGTGGATGCACGGGCAGATCGAAGCTGTACAAAACCTGATCGCCGGCCCCATCGACGACATCGCCCTACGCGAAGTGATGCGCAGCCTGAAGGAAGTCATCTATAAACAAAGCACGCTGAAACACAGCATCACGGAAGCAAAGGACTCGGTCAGAAACATGATCGCCACCTTCATCGACCGTCTCGGCGAAATTGCCGACACCACCGACAATTATCACAAGAAGATCGACACGTATTCCAGGCAGCTCGTTGCCGCATCAGATACCGGCAGCGTCAGCAGCATTCTGCAGGAAGTCATGAAGGAAACGCGACTCGCGCAATCCGAAGCGCTGAAATCGCGCGACGCCATCCTTGCCGCACGCAAGAACGTCGAAGAGGCCGAAGCACGCATCCAGGCCCTGGAAAACAAGCTGGAACAGATGAGCGAACTGGTGCGAGAAGATCAGCTCACCGGTAGCCTGAATCGCCGCGGCCTGGAAGACGTGTTCGAACGCGAGCTCGCGCGCGCCGATCGCAAGGCTGCACCGCTGTGCATCGCCCTGCTCGATCTGGACGATTTCAAGAAAATCAACGACCAGTACGGTCACTCCGCCGGCGACGAAGCGCTGATCCACCTGGTGCGCGTCATCAAGGAAACGCTGCGCTCAATGGACGTCATCGCCCGCTTCGGCGGCGAGGAATTCATGATCGTCCTGCCCGATACCGGCCTCGACGACGCCATCCAAACCATCACACGCGTGCAACGCGAACTGACGAAACAGATTTTCATGCACAACCACACGCGGCTGCTGATGACCTTCAGCGCCGGCGTTGCGCAGCGCAAGGAACTGGAAGACCAGAAATCGCTGACCGACCGTGCAGATAACGCCCTGTATGCGGCGAAAAAAGCCGGCAAGAACCGCGTGATCGCCGCCGACTGACGCTTCCACATACCCAAGCCGGTATCCGGCACGATCTCCCACACGGCTTTTTCCGAGTGTCGGAAAAGGCCGTTGTCTTTCCTCTCTGATCACATCCGGCTCTGCACAAAACAGATTTCACAATCTGTGACATTTTCCACAGCCGATTTTCGACAGCGTTTTCGCCGCAAAAATACAAAAAAAGCAACTCCCCAATCGGCAGCAATCGGGAAAAGTTGAGGGCAAAAACGATTTTTATTTGTTCCAAATCGCCCCGAAATTCCTTAAAGATTTTCCGCAAGGCAACCGACAACGGACTTATCTGGCTGCTGGATTGGGCGGCGCCGGGAAAGAAATTAGTTTCCGTAGGACGCTAAACTTTTCCCGGAATCGTCCGATAAAACTCTCAACGACGCTGCAATGCCTGCAACACAGAGACAAAACAGACGTTGGCAGAACCTCAGTCAGACCTTCGGACTACAACAGGAGAATTCAAATGGCAGCAGTCATTAATACCAACATCCCATCGTTGAATGCACAGCGCAATCTGACGATGTCGCAAACATCCCTCAACACCTCGCTGCAACGTCTGTCCTCGGGTCTGCGCATCAACAGCGCAAAAGACGACGCTGCCGGTCTGGCAATTTCGCAACGCATGACCAGCCAGATCAACGGCCTGAACCGCGCTGCTCAAAATGCAAACGACGGTATCTCGCTGGCTCAAACCGCTGAAGGCGCGCTGGGTCAGGTCACCGACTCTCTGCAACGTATCCGCGATCTGGCTGTGCAATCCGCCAACGCGACGAACAGCTCGTCTGATCGTGCAGCACTGCAACAAGAAGTCTCCCAGCTCGTCAGCGAAATTTCCCGCATCGGCGACACCACGGCATTCAACGGCCTGAAGATCCTCGACGGTTCCTACACGAACCAGCAATACCAAATCGGTGCAAACGCTGGCGAAACCATCAACGTGTCGATCGCCGACTCCCGTGCTTCGCAACTGGGTGCCAGCACGCTGAGCAGCAGCGCTGGCCTGGCGGCATCCGGTGCTACAAGCGGTGGCTATACCGACGCATTGGGCGGCACGCTGGACGACACCAGCCTGGTCATCAACGGTACGTCGATCGATCTGTCAGATGCTGGCATTACCGCGAATTCGTCCTTGAACGACGTCATCAATGCAATCAATGCACAATCCGCAGACAGCGGTGTCACCGCAGCACGTTCTTCGACTAACGAAGTAACCGCTGGTTACACCGCACCTGCCGGCGCCGCTGCAACGCTGAAGATCAACGGCACTGCAATCTCCCTGGCCGATGGTGCAGACATCGACGCTGCAGCCGAAGCCATCAACGCAAAATCGACGCAAACTGGCGTCTCCGTTGAAGTCGATGGCACCGACCTGGTCTTCAAGTCTACAAACGGCGCCGACTTCACGCTGAACAGCAGCGATGATGCAATCTTTGCTGGTGTCGATACTGCAGACGAAGATTTCACGTTCCAAGCAGGCATCACGCTGTCGGCGAAAGTCGGCACGGAGTACACGGTTAGTGGCGCCGTCGCCGGTGCGCTGAACCTGTCGACGACTGCAGCAGACAATGCATCTACAGTCGAGGCTACCGCCAAGGAGTTCAAGGTTTCTGAACTCAACATCGGCACCGTCGATGGCGCAAACGATGCACTGGCAGCAGTTGACGCGGCCCTGACGCAAATCAGCGGCACCCGTGCAACGCTGGGCGCGATCCAGAACCGCTTCACGGCAGTCGTTGCCAACCTGAGCACCACGTCGGAAAACCTGACCGCATCGCGCAGCCGCATCCAGGATGCCGACTTCGCAGCGGAAACGGCCAACATGACGCGCGGCCAGATCCTGCAACAAGCCGGTACCGCAATGCTGGCACAAGCGAACTCGCTGCCTAACGGCGTGCTCGCCCTGCTCCGTGGCTAATAACTAGCCGCAGCATGCGAAAACAGTTCCCCGGCTGCAATTTCGGCAGCCGGGGAATTGTCACAATAGGAGTACATCATGGATATAGGACAAATCGGCAGCAGCGCCAAGCCTCTTTCTCATGGCGATAGCCAACCTGTAACCGTTGCCGCCACAGGCAATGCGGCCCGGCCGGTGCAATCCCCTTCGCCGGTTCAGACGCCGGCAGCCGTGCAGCAGCCCGACCCCGCGCAGCTCAGCCAAGCTTTGCAAAGCATCAACAAGGCTTTGCAGACATCTTCTTCCAATCTCGAATTCTCCGTGGACGACGATACCGATCGCACGATCGTCAAGGTTGTCGACCAGCAGACCGGCGATGTTATTCGCCAGATGCCGTCCGCCGAAGCGCTGGAAATCGCCAAGGCGCTCGATCGCGCGGCAGGCAAGCTCTTCCACGAAGAAGCCTGACATTGAAGAGACGGGTAATTCCCCGTCTTAATGGTGTTTTGGCATGGCAGGTGCTTCGCTACATTAATGCTTTCTGCAGGAGAATACAGTGGCTACCACAGGTTCCATTTCCAGTCCCGGCATCGGCTCAGGTCTTCCGATCGACGACACCATTGCCAAATTGATGTCGGTCGAGAGCCGGCCATTGACTCTTCTCGCAACAAAGGAAGCCAGCTACCAGGCCCAGTTGAGCGCCTATGGTGCGTTGAGCGGTGCATTGAGCACTTTTCAGAACGCGATGGCAAACCTGGGCAAGGCCTCTACATTTCAGGGGCTGACCACCAGCATCGGTGACGATGACATCTTCAATGCCACTTCCGGTAGCGGTGCCGTGGCCGGCAATTATCGTGTCAACGTCACGCAACTGGCACAGGAGCAGATTCTCACATCAGCAGGACAAACCAGCCGCACCGCCCAGATCGGCAGCGGACAGGCGACGACCATCTCCTTCCAGTTCGGCAAGATTTCCGGCGGCACACTAACCGATGGCAAATACACTGGCGCCACCTTTACACAGGATGGCGACGAGGAAAGCGGTAGCGTCACGATCGACAGCTCGAACAATTCGCTCCAAGGCATTCGCGATGCGATCAACGCCGCCGATCTTGGCGTGACAGCCACGCTGATTTCCGACGGCAGCGATACGCCGGAACATCTGGTCATCACCTCCAACAAGACGGGCGAAACGTCCAGCATGAAGATCGTCGTCGACGGCGATCCCGCCCTACAGGCTGTGCTCGGCTATGATCCGGCGGGCACGCAGAACCTGACGCAGACCAACGTAGCTCAAAATGCCAAACTGACGGTTGGCGGCATTGCCATTACCAGCGACAGCAACAAAGTAACCGATGCCATCCAGGGCATGACACTGGATCTGAAGAAGGTCGGCGAAACGACATTATCGGTTTCCGTCAACAGAAGTGCCGTCAAGGACAGTATCAATTCCTTCGTCAAGGCGTATAACGATCTGAACACGCAGATCAAGTCGCTGACAGCCTACGACCCGGAAACCAAGAAAGGCGGTCTACTCGTCGGCGACGGTACGACACGGACCATCCAGGATTCGATTCGCCGCACGCTGACCGCGTCGCTGGAAGGATTGAGCAACAGCAACCTGTCGCTCTCCGCCATCGGCATCGCTTTCCAGAAGGACGGTTCGCTGGCCGTAGATTCGTCCAAGCTCGACAAGGCACTGACGAACAATTTCAACGATATTGCAGCTCTATTCGCCACTGTGGGCAAGCCCACCGATAGCCTGATCAATTTCAATACCTCGGGAGCCAGCACCAAGGCAGGCTCCTACGATATCAACATCACGCAGATGGCGACGCAGGCCGAACTGAAAGGCGACGCCGATCTGAGCACGGGTACCACGACAATCGCCAGCGGCACGGAACTGAACGTCAAGATCGACGGCGTGGAAACCAGCGTCGCGCTGACAGCCGGCACATATACCGGCAAACAGCTTGCGACCATGCTGCAATCGGCAATCAACGGTTCGGCCAAGCTGTCTACTTCCGACGTGTCTGTCAGTGTCGTACTCGATACCGATGGCCGCCTGAAGGTCACATCCGATCGCTATGGTTCTGCTTCCAATATCAAGATCGAGGATGGTAGCGGCACACCCGCTTCCACACTGTTCGGCACTGTCAAGGAAGGTACGGAAGGCGTAGATGTCGAAGGCACCATCGGCGGCGCAGCGGCTACCGGTTCAGGCCAGTTCCTGACGGCCAACAAGGGTACTGCGGCAGACGGCCTGAAAATCGAAATCACCGGCGGCACCACGGGCAACCGCGGCAAGATCAATTTCTCGCAAGGTTATGCCGACCGGCTAGACAAACTGGTCGACGGCTTTACCGGTTCCGACGGTCTGATCGGCGGTCGCACCGCAGGTATCAACGCCACCATCAAGGATATCGGCAAGCAGACCGATGCGCTGAACACACGCCTGACGCTGGTCGAAGCCAACTACCGCGCGCAATTCAATGCACTCGATCTGGTGGTCATACAGATGCAGCAGACGCAAAGCTACCTGACGCAGCAACTGGCTGCGATCGCGAATCTGACCAAGCAGTCATAGTCATCCTCACAATCAAAACGATAAAAGGCACAGAACAATGTTCGGATCCCTTAACAGCGGCGCCAAGGCCTATGCCCAGGTCGGCATCGAGACCGGCGTGGTTGCCGCCAGCCCGCATCGCCTGATCGTCATGCTGTTCGAAGGCGCGATCGTCGCCACGCGCGCCGCGATTCAACAAATGCAGGCATCCGATATCCCTGCCAAGGGCAAGTCGATTTCCAAGGCAATCGCCATCATCAACGGCGGACTGCGCGCCAGCCTCGATAAAAAGGCCGGCGGCGAAATCGCGGAAAATCTCGACGCGCTGTACGAATACATGAGCACGCAGTTGGTCACGGCCAACATGAAGAACGAGCCGGCCCTGCTGGAGGAAGTATTGACGTTGCTGGTCGACCTGAAGGATGCCTGGTGCGCCATCGACGATCAGCCGACGTTTGCGGAACCGGAAATGCCGGCTGCCCGCAACGCATACGACCCGCTCGCCCCGAATATCTCTACCTTAGTGAAAGCGTGATCCATGATGGATAGCCAGGAAGTCATTTCGCTGTACGAAACCGTCGCCACGATCACCGATCAAATGCTGATGGCTGCGCGCAACGGCGATTGGGAAGAACTGATCGCACTGGAAGCACGCTGCACGCGCCATGTCGCCACACTGAAAGCGAATGAAGCACCGGTGC
>DATDLO010000360.1:0-2933 GCA_036519215.1 Oxalicibacterium sp. | reverse complement strand
CGGATTCGGAATCTTTTCTTCCTTCTTCTCGGCTTCGGCAATCTTCGCGTTGTAGCCGGCCAGGTTGCGCACGCCCAGCTTGCTCATCAGCTTGTAGCGGCGCTCCATCTCGTTGACACCCCAGTTCAGCGCATGGCCGGCCTGGCGCATGTCTGTCACAACCGGCGCCAGCAGGTGCGGGATGCCTTCGTAGATCGACAGTTCCAGCATCTTCGGATCGATCAGGATCATGCGCACTTGGTTCGGGTCGGACTTGTACAGCAGCGACAGGATGGTGGCGTTGATACCGACCGATTTGCCAGAGCCGGTGGTACCGGCCACCAGCAAGTGCGGCATCTTCGCCAGATCGGCCACCACCGGATTGCCGGCGATGTCTTTACCCAAGGCGACGGTCAGGCTGGACGTGCTGTCGTTATAGACCTTGGAGCTGATGATCTCGGTCAGGCGCACGATCTGGCGTTTCGGATTCGGCAGTTCCAGTGCCATGTAGTTCTTGCCGGGAATCGTCTCGACCACGCGGATCGACGTTAGCGACAGCGAACGCGCAAGGTCGCGCGCGAGATTGACGATCTGGCTGCCCTTGACGCCGGTCGCCGGCTCGATCTCGTAGCGCGTGACGACCGGGCCCGGATAGGCGGCAACCACTTTTACCGTGATGCCGAAGTCCGACAACTTTTTCTCGATCAGGCGGCTGGTGAATTCCAGCGTCTCGACGCTGACGGTTTCCTGCGATTCCGGTGGCTCGTCCAGCAGCGATAGCGGCGGCAGATTGGTGTCCGGCAGGTCGTGGAACAGCGACGACTGCTTCTCTTTTTCGACACGCTCGGATTTCGGTACCGCGACAATTTGCGGTTCGATACGGATAGGCTGCGCCTCGACGATCTTCGCGCGCTCCTGCACCACGGCTTCCTCGCGCTTGACGGCTGCAACCTGGCCCAGCTGGCGATCCTTGCGCGCGCCGTACAGATTGCGCACGAACTGGAACGAGCGTTCAATAAATTCGCCGATGCGCTCGGCCACGCTGAGCCACGACACATGGAAGAACAGGCTGAAACCGACGCCGAACAGCAGCAGCAACAGCAAGGTCGCCCCCATGAAGCCGAATGTATTCTGCGCGGCATTGCCGATCAGTTCGCCCAGCACGCCGCCAGGCGCGCGCGGCAATTGCGCCCTCATCGAATACATGCGCAGGTATTCGATCGCCACGCTGCCCGTCATCATCAGCGCGAAGCCGATGCCGCGGATTAGGTTTTCGTGGCGATGCGGCTCTTCCGGTTCCTTCTTCAGCAAATAGCGCTGCGACAGGCGGCGATAGCCCAGCCATACGAGGCGCAACAGGAAAATGCACAGCCACCAGGCCGAAGCGCCGAAAATGAACAGCAGCAGATCGGCCAGCCAGGCGCCGACGCGGCCGCCAAGATTGTGCAGCTTGGCGACCACATTCGCATGCGACCAGCCCGGGTCGACCGGCGAATAGGTCAGGAAAATCAGCATCAGGTACAGCGTGACGACGGCCAGTATCAGCCAGCGCGCTTCGGACAGCAGGCGGGCGATCCGCCCCGGCGGCTGATCTTTGGGAACATTGGTCTTGCGGGTATAGGCTTGGCTTGTCTTGGTCATAAATCGGGACGTGTGAACGTCATATCAACTGCGCGTTATATCAACTGAGGTCAACTGAGCAACTGAGGTCGACTGCGATCAACCGCGCGACCGGTGTCCTGGCGGCGCATCGGTCAGAATGGTACGGCAGGCGAAAGCCGGACAAGGAATAAAAACAGGAACGGCTTGCCTTTGCGCTTGCCGCCGTACAGAGCGACGGCATGGCGCTTCCTCTATAATCTTAACCATTTTTCACCCTTTGCACCCAATAATTCCGGGAGCGGTTGAAATTTGATGCCGCGCCGACATATACAGGCGACCGGCAGCAGTTTCGCAATCGTCCGGCCATTCATCCACTGTCAGAAGAACATCATGTCCACCGTCAAACACGCCAAAGTCCTCATCCTCGGTTCCGGTCCTGCCGGCTACAGCGCAGCGGTCTATGCAGCGCGCGCCAACCTGAAACCGGTCATGATCACCGGTCTCGAACAGGGCGGCCAGCTGATGACGACCACGGACGTCGAGAACTGGCCAGGCGATCCGCTGGGCGTGCAGGGTCCGGAACTGATGCAGCGCCTGCTGCAGCACGCAGAACGCTTCAACACCGAAATCATCTTCGACCACGTCCACACGACCAAGCTGAACGAAAAACCGATCCGCCTGATCGGCGACGCCGGCGAATACACCTGCGATGCGCTGATCATCGCCACCGGCGCCTCGGCCCAGTACCTGGGCCTGCCGTCCGAGCAATCCTTCATGGGCAAGGGCGTCTCCGCCTGCGCAACCTGCGACGGCTTCTTCTACCGCGAGCAGGAAGTCGCCGTGGTCGGCGGCGGCAACACGGCCGTCGAGGAAGCGCTGTACCTGTCGAACATCGCGAAGAAGGTCACCGTCATCCATCGCCGCGACAAGTTCCGCGCCGAAGCGATCCTAATCGACCGCCTGATGGCCAAGGCCGCCGAAGGCAAGGTCGAAATCCGCTGGAACCACACGCTGGACGAAGTCGTCGGCGACGACAGCGGTGTGACCGGCCTCAAGATCAAATCGACGGTGGACGACAAGGTTACCGAGTTGCCTGTGCACGGCGTCTTCATCGCAATCGGCCACAAGCCGAACACCGACATCTTCATCGACCAGCTAGACATGCATAACGGCTACATTCAGACCAAGACCGGTCTCGAAGGCATGGCGACGTCGACCAGCGTGCCGGGCGTCTTTGCTGCCGGCGACGTGCAGGATCACATCTACCGCCAGGCCATCACGGCGGCGGGATCGGGGTGTATGGCGGCGATCGATGCGGAGAAGTACCTCGAGGGGGTTCCGCAGCACCTGGG
>DATDLO010000359.1:0-2329 GCA_036519215.1 Oxalicibacterium sp. | reverse complement strand
CGACGAAGAAGTGATGGCAAGCCTGGCGCTGATGGCCACATCGATCGAAATCGTCAGCAGCCGCGTCACCGGCTGGCCCGATACCGGCAAGCTGATCCAGCTGGCCGATATGCAGAACCACGGTGCGCTGATCCTCGGCGTAATGGTTCCGATCGATCCCGATTTTTCCTTTGTCGCCCCCGACATCGAGCTGCACATCGACGAACGCACGACCTTCGTCGGCCCCGGCACCAATCCGGCCGGCGATCCGCGCCGCCTGCTGCCGTGGATCGTTAACCATTGCTGCACGCAAGGCGTACCGCTTCCCGCCGGCCACCCGGTCACGACCGGCTCCTATGTCGGCATGCACTTTCCCGACACGGTGGAAACCGTGACCGGGCGCGTCGGCAATCTGCCGCCGGTGCGCTTGATGCTCGTCTGATGCCGGTACAACCCTCACAACTTCCCGCGACGCCATGCAAAGAATGTCAGGAACGATGACCGTCAAACCCATCCACTTCGCACCGGGCAAGCGCACCGACGGTAGCCCGCTGGCGCGCCGGCTCGCACAGGAATTGCGCGGCGACGTGCTGTTCAGCCGCGCCGATCGCGGCCGCTATGCGACCGATGCGTCGATCTACCAGATCCTGCCGGTCGGTGTCGTCGTGCCGCGCGACCAGGACGATCTGCTGCTGTGCCTGGACATCGCGCGTTCGGAGAAAGTCCCGTTGCTGGCGCGCGGCGGCGGCACCAGCCAGTGCGGCCAGACCGTCGGCGAAGCGCTGGTCATCGACAACAGCAAGTGGCTGAACAACATCATCGACTTCGATCCGGCTGCACGCACGATCACCGTCGAACCGGGCCTCGTGCTCGATCACCTGAACGCGTGGCTGAAGCCGCACGGCCTGTGGTTTCCGGTCGATGTTTCCACTGGTGCGCAATGCACGATCGGCGGCATGACCGGCAACAACTCCTGCGGCTCGCGTTCGATCGAATACGGCAACATGGTGCACAACGTGCTCGGCATCGACGCCATTCTGGCCGACGGCACGCAGGCGCGTTTCGAGACGCTGGAACGCATGGCGCAGACGCCGCGCCTGCAGCAGATCGTGCAGCAGGTGCAGCAGATCGCGCAGCGCGAGCACGACGAAATCGTCGAACGCGTGCCGAAGGTGCTGCGCCGCGTCGCCGGCTACAACATCGATCTGTTCGACTGCCAGAATCCGCGCGCCTATACCGACGACGGTTCGGCCAATCTCGCGCATCTGCTGGTCGGCTCCGAAGGCACGCTGGCTTACAGCCGCCAGATCACACTGAAGCTGTCGCGGCTGCCGAAACACAAGGTATTGGGTGTCATCAATTTCCCGACCTTCTATCAGGCGATGGATTCGTCGCAGCACATTGTCAAGCTGGGCCCGACCGCCGTCGAACTGGTCGATCGCACGATGATCGATCTGTCGCTAACCAATCCTTCCTTCCGTCCCGTCATCCGCAAGGCGCTGATCGGCGATCCGCAGGCGATGCTGCTGGTGGAATTCTCCGGCGACGACAAGACCGTTCTCACGGAACGGCTGGAAGCGCTGAACGACTTGATGCGCGACCTGAACCTGCCCGATTTGATCGTCGGCATGACCGACGCCGCGGAACAGAAAGCGCTGTGGGATGTGCGCAAGGCCGGCCTGAACATCATGATGAGCATGAAGGGCGACGGCAAGCCGGTCTCCTTCATCGAAGATTGCGCGGTGCCGCTCGAACATCTGGCCGAATACACGTCAAGACTGACCGAGGTGTTCGCACGATTCGGCACAAAAGGCACGTGGTACGCGCACGCCAGCGTCGGCACGCTGCACGTGCGTCCGATTCTCGACATGCGACGCGACGGCGCGGTGCGCATGCGCGGCATCGCCGAAGAAGCGGCAGCGCTGGTGCGCGAATACAAGGGCGCCTATTCCGGCGAACACGGCGACGGCCTGTGCCGCGGCGAGTGGGTGGCATGGCAATACGGCCCGAAACTGAACCGCGCATTCGGTGAAATCAAGCAGCTGTTCGATCCGGACAACCGCTTCAATCCGGACAAGATCGTGCGGCCGCCGAAGATGGACGAGAAAAGCAACTTCCGCTTCGCGCCCGGCTATCGCGAACTGCAAATCGAACCCAAGCTGGACTGGTCCGCATGGAACGTCAAACGCGATCCGGTCAGCGGCGAGGAATCCGCGCCGGGCACTGGCGACGATCTGAGCGGCGGCCTCGCGAAAGCAGTCGAGATGTGCAACAACAACGGCCACTGCCGCAAGTTCGATGCCGACACGATGTGCCCCAGCTATCGCATCACGAAGGACGAACAGCATCT
>DATDLO010000358.1:0-8508 GCA_036519215.1 Oxalicibacterium sp. | reverse complement strand
TCCAGAACTTCGTGTTCCTACTCTTGGCCATGGCGAATTCAATCTTGCCGATGATGCGCCGGAGCACTTCACGCTGATCGTCTTTTACCGCGGTCTTCATTGCCCGGTCTGCCTGAAGTATCTTCGTGAACTCGGATCCTTGCTTCCCGAGTACGAGCGTCGCGGCACGAAGGTTATTGCCGTCAGTTCCGATATGCCTGAACGTGCGCAAGAGATGGCGCGCAAGGTCGGCGCCGACAACCTGCGTTTCGGGCATTCCCTGCCGCTCACGGTTGCCCGCCAATGGGGGCTTTATATTTCGTCGTCGCGCGGAAAATCATCGATCAACGTCGAAGAGCCGCCGCTATTTTCGGAACCGGGAGTATTCCTTGTGCGGCCTGACGGCACCTTGTATTACGGCGCGGTTCAGACAATGCCGTTCGCCCGCCCGCTGTTCTCGGAATTGCTTCAGGCGATTGACTTCGCCATCACCAAAGACTATCCCGCACGTGGCGAATACGACGGTCCGCTCTGATTGCTGAATACCATCTCGGTGACAGTGGAATTCAAATCGAACGCCGGCACTCGCTCGTAACCGGCTACACGGTCTGTGCTCTACCACCGAGATGCGCCAACAGGCTTTGCATGGGCTTGGATAGCGTGTGCCATTGCTGAAAGCACAGGCAAAGCTGTCTGCGCGCCCAATGTTCCCTGAGCGTGAGGATTTTGAACGGGTATCTGCGTTGAAAGCGTCTTGCTGCCGCTAGCGGGATGATCGCCACTCCCACTTCCTGCGACACCATCTGGCACGATCCCTCGAAGTTTTTCATGCGAATGCGGAGGGCTAATGTCTTGCGCAAGTCGGCAGCGTGTGCGTCGATGTGATCTTGAAGCGCGCTTCCGGCCTCCAGGCCAACGAACTGTTCACCCGCAACATCGGCAAAACTAACTTCTTTCGATTCTGCGAGCCTGTGCGTTACCGGAACAATCAGGACGAGATGATCGCTGGCAATAGGCTGAATTGCGAGGCCCGATGAATTAACCGCATCCGATACCACTCCCGCTTCGGCCAACCCTGCGCCGATCATCTTCACAATCTCGGCACTCGTACGCTCTCTCAGATCAATGTTCAGACGTGGATGCTGCGCAAGCCACGGGGCAAGCTTCTGCGGCAGGAGATCAGTCAGCGCCGCCGTATTTGCGTATAACTGCAATGTGCCTCGTGCACCGACATCAAAGTCGCGCAGCTCCCCCTGCAACAAATCGTGTTGCCGGAGAATCAGACGCGCATGGTGTGCCAGCGCCTCCCCCGCCTCGGTGGTTACTACTCCTCTGCGGCTTCTTTCAAGCAGCACGACGCCGGCATCCGATTCGATATTACTGATACGTTCGCTTGCCGACGCCAATGCGAGATTTGCCTGTCTGGCTCCGGCTGTAATGCTGCCGGCATCGACCACGCAAAGAAACAAGCGCAAATCCACGAGATCGAATTTCATACATCCTCCAAGACAACTCTCCTTCGGCAAATCCGAAGGCAGCATCGGAAAAGCCGCATTGTGCCAGCTTCTGGCCGGGTATGTAATGCAGCCATGAATACGTTGACCATCGAATTGATCTGCCTGCTCTTTGCCACGTTTCTCGGAGCCGGTGTGGTTAAAGGCGTGACGGGAATGGGCTTGCCCACGGTTGCCATGGGCGTGCTTGGAGCCGTCATGTCGCCGCTTACGGCGGCGGCAATCTTGATCATTCCGTCGTTCGTGACCAACGTGTGGCAAATGCTGGCTGGGGGAAACACGCTCCGCCTCTTGCGACGGTTGTGGGCAATGATGCTCTGCATCGTGATCGGTACCGTTCTGACGGCTCGCCTGCTGGTCATCGTCGATCCTGTCTGGTCGGGCCGTGCCTTGGGAATCGCCCTGATTGCCTATGCTGCTTATGCACTGTTTTCGCCGACGATCTCCATTCCAGAACGGCTCGAACCCTGGCTTTCGCCCGTCATCGGCATCGTGACCGGGGTGCTGACTGGTGCCACTGGCGTCTTCACGCTGCCTGCCGTGCCTTATGTGCAGTCGCTGGGTCTTCAGAAAGATGAACTCGTACAGGCCCTTGGCCTTTCTTTCACCGTCTCCACAGTTGCTCTCGCAGGAGGACTCGTCGCCCAAGACGCGTTTCGACTCGATCAGCTCGGCTTGTCGTTGCTGGCAGTCATTCCCGCTCTCGTCGGAATGTGGTTGGGCGCGATTGTGCGGCAGAAGATCAGTCCAAAAACCTTTCGCCGTTGCTTTCTCCTGTTTCTCATCATCCTGGGCCTTGAACTGGCGCTTCGTCCGTTCTCTTGACCCTTCCTTAGACTAACCGCCAGTAAAGAAAATGCTCCTGCCTCGACAATCCGTTCCAGAACTTCGTGTTCCCACTCTTGGCCATGGCGAGTTCAATCTTGCCGATGATGCGCCGGAGCACTTCACGCTGATCGTCTTTTATCGCGGTCTTCATTGCCCGGTTTGCCTGAAGTATCTTCGCGAACTCGGAACCTTACTTCCCGAATACGAACGTCGTGGCACGAAGGTCATTGCGATCAGTTCCGATACGCCGGAACGCGCACAGGAGATGGCGCGCAAGGTCGGCGCCGACAATCTGCGATTCGGGCATTCTCTGCCGCTCACGGTTGCCCGCCAATGGGGGCTTTATATTTCGTCGTCGCGCGGAAAATCATCGATCAACATCGAAGAGCCGCCGCTATTTTCTGAGCCGGGAGTATTCCTTGTGCGGCCTGACGGCACTTTGTATTACGGCGCGGTTCAGACAATGCCGTTCGCCCGCCCGCTGTTTTCTGAATTGCTTCAGGCGATTGATTTCGCCATTACCAAAGATTATCCCGCGCGTGGCGAGTACGACGGTCTGCTCTGAACTTCGCCGAATTGATTCCGCATTTCACCGACAGATGAAGCAGCAGATACCGGCGCGATGGCGATCATTGTCGCAATGCTTCCTTGAGTTTGTGCGCCAGTTGCATGGCATGTTGCTCATCGAGCACGTTGGCAAAACCCAGCAGCAACCCCTGTTGCGGCTTCGCCTGAATGTACCAACGCGATAGCGGATAGATGGACAGCCCGGCAAGATTCGCCTGCTCTGCCAGCAGCACATCGTTTTCCTGATCGGCCAGTTTCGCCAGCATATGCAGGCCGCCGGGCCGCAGGTCGATGCGCACGCGTTCGCCCAGCACTTGCTGGAATATGCGCTGTGTGACCAGGCGTCGTTCCGCATAGAGCGACCGCATTTTTTTCAGGTGCCGCGCGAAATGTCCATCTGCCATGAAGTCCGCGACGCTCGCCTGCAACAGATACGGGCAACCGGCGTTCAGATTGTTGGCCACGGCATCGAAACGCGCCACCGCGCTGATCGGCGCCACCACATACGCGAGCCGCAAACCGGGAAACATCACCTTGCTGAACGTGCCGCTATAGACGACGCGATCATTGCGATCCAGACTTTTCAATGCCGGCAGCGGCCGTCCCTGATAACGGAATTCGCTGTCGTAATCGTCCTCGATGATCCAGCTGCCGGCCTTGTCGGCCCATTCGAGCAAGGCCATGCGACGCTCCAGTGACAGCATCATTCCCAGCGGGCTTTGGTGCGAAGGCGTCACCATCGCGAACTTCGCATACGGCTCGCGACGCTTGCCCTCCTCGACCATCATGCCGTCTTCGTCGACCGGCACCGGTACCAGGCGCACCGCTTCGTTTTGCAGGAACGGTCGCGCCAGAATGTAACCCGGATCCTCGAACCAGAATGCATCGCCGGGCGTGGAAAGACTGCTCAACGTCAAATCCAGCGAGTTACGCAGGCCAGTCGTCACGAACACCTGCTCCGGCAGGCAGGCCACCCCGCGCGAGACGCCCAGATAGGTGGCGATCCGCTCGCGCAACTGGTCGTAACCAGCCGGGTGCGGATAACCCAGACGCATCGGATCGCTGAAGCGCAAGCGATGCGACACCAGTCGGTTCCACACCTTGCGCGGGAAAGCATCCAGCGCCGGCAGGCCGAGCTGCAACGGGCGCGGCGCTTTGCCGTTATGTTCGACGATGACGGCAGACGGTTGCTCCGGCAGCACCGCCTGCGGTTTCAGCACGGCAGGCTGCGGCAGCGATGGGGAGACGATTGTGCCGGCTGCACCACGCACCTGGAAGTAACCCTCGTCGGTCAGGATGCGATAGGCCATGTCGACCGTGCCACGCGCGAGATTCAATTCGGTCGCCAGCGCCCGCGCGGCCGGCACCCTGTCGCCCGGATGCAGGTGTCCCTGCTCGATTGCCGTCTTGAACCGCCGGCAGATCTGCAGGTACATCGGCTGTTCCAGCGTGCGATCAAGATCGATCTGCAGCTCGACAGGCTTGGCTGCCGGCTTCGGCACCGGCTTTGTGGCTGACTTCGGGGCATTTTTCATGGCCTAGTCCTTTTTACATTTCTTGGCTCTTCTGACATGGCCAAGATATTCGCATACTACACATCAACGAAACGCCACTTTGTTCAACCGACGTATTTCATCGATTCACCAACCAAGGAGATTCACATGCAAAGCCGACTCGACTTTTATACTGCCAACCCGGACGTCCTCAAGGCCCAGATGGGCGTGGAAGCCCAGATCGCCAAAAGCAAGATCGATCACCTGCTGAAAGACCTGGTTCGCCTGCGCGCATCGCAGATCAACGGCTGCGCCTTCTGTCTCGACATGCACACGACCGACGCCCTCAAGGCCGGCGAAACCACACGCCGCCTGGCGACCGTCTCCGCCTGGCGCGAATCGCCTTTCTTCACCGACCGCGAGCGCGCCGCACTGGAATGGACCGAATCGCTGACGCTGGTCTCGCAGAACCATGTACCTGATTCCGTATGGGAAGCGGTGCGCCCGCACTTCACCGATGCGGAACTGTCGGAACTGACCTTGCTGATCGGATCGATCAATACCTGGAACCGCTTCGCCATCGCTTTCCGCAAGATGCCGGAGTAAATTCGACAAGGCCGCTTTCGCCTTCATGCGAACGCGGCCCGCCACATCGATCCACCACAAGACCACGAGAGACCTTTCATGAAAATCCTGATCATCGGCGGCACCGGACTGACCGGCAAGAAAGTCGCCAACAACCTGCGCCAGCTCGGATACGAAGTGCTGGCCGCGTCGCCAAGCACCGGCGTCAACGCCATGACCGGCGAAGGTCTGTCGGCAGCGGTCAAAGGCGCACAAATCGTCATCGACC
Organism: Oxalicibacterium sp.; assembly: GCA_036519215.1. GTDB lineage: Bacteria > Pseudomonadota > Gammaproteobacteria > Burkholderiales > Burkholderiaceae_D > Oxalicibacterium. The sequence goes on along the minus strand of DATDLO010000358.1, from coordinate 3,274 downwards.
TGAGCAATCCGCCGTCGTTCGCCGATCAGGTCGTGATGGATTTCTTCGAAACGTCCGGGCGCAACCTGATGGCGGCGGAAGAAGCCGCCGGCGTCAAGCATCACATCGTGCTGTCCATCGTCGGCACCGACCGCATGCAGGACAGCGGTTACTTCCGCGGCAAGCTGGTGCAGGAAAATCTGGTGAAGGCATCGAAAGTACCGTACACCATCGTCCGTTCGACTCAGTTCTACGAATTTCTCGAAGGCATCGTGCAGTACGGCGCCGTCGACAACGAAGTGCGACTGACGCCGGCCCACGTGCAACCGATCGCCGTCGACGACATCGCCGCCATCGTCACCGATACCGCGCTGGCGCAACCGCTGAACGGCACCTTCGACGCCGCCGGCCCGGAAAAGGCCGGACTGGCGACGCTGGCGCAGCGCTATCTCGATGCTGTCGGCGACAAGCGCACGATCGTGCCGGACGCAAAGGCGGCCTACTTCGGCGCGCTGCTCGACGACCAATCGCTGACACCGCTGGGCGATGCACGCATCGGCCCGACCAGCTTCGATGCGTGGTTTGAAAAATCGCATCCCGCAAAACAATGACGACGAACAATCACAACATTCACGACGCGACGTCGTCATCCGCCAGGAAAGAGAAGATGAAACCGACTGTGGAAATCAGGCACATCGACAACGAAACGGATCTGGAAGCATCGTTTCCCGTCATGCAGGAACTGCGTCCGCACCTGCATGACAGCGCGGCCTACGTCGTGCAGGTGATGCATCAACATACGCAAGGCTATCGCCTGCTGGCGGCATGGCACGATGGCGCCATCGTCGGCCTGGCCGGCTATCGTCTGCAGGACAACCTGATCTATGGCCGCTTCGTCTACGTCGACGACTTGATCGTGAGCGCATCGCGGCATGGCTCCGGCATCGGCGAACAGTTGTTGAGCGCCGCACGGCAGCAAGCCGTCGCAGCGCAGTGCAAACACTTCGTACTCGACACCGGTTTGCAGAATGCCTTGGCACAACGCTTCTATTTTCGCCAGGGATTGCTTGCCCGCGGCATGCATTTCGTCGAACCGCTTTTAAATTAATCTGCAGGAATGACCATGACCAAAATTCTGTTGTTGAACAGCGGCCCGCACAGCGACGCCAGCCACGGCTACAAACTCGCAATCGAAACGATTGCAGCGGCACGAATCGACAATGCCCGGATCATCGAACGCGATCTGGTGCAGTCGCCGATTCCACCGATCGGCCGCGACTACGCAATGGCCATCACCTCGCACACACCGCATGATGCAAAGGAATTCGACTGGTCGGAACGCCTGATCGTCGAACTGGAACAGAGCGACATGCTGTTCATCGTGACGCCGATGCACAACTTCACCGTCCCTGCATCGCTGAAGCTGTGGCTCGATCACGTGATCCGCATCAACCGCAGTTTCAATTCGACGCCGCAGGGGAAAATCGGATTGATGCAGGATCGTCCGACATTTGTTCTGGTCAGTTCCGGCGGCTTCCACGTCGGCGAACGTGCGAAGCAGCTCGATTTCCTGACGCCGTACCTGCGTTATGCACTGGCTTCGATCGGTATCAAGGACGTGCATTTCTTCCCGCTGGAAGGACTGGTGTTCGGTCCCGAAGCCGTAAGCAAAACGGTGGGGGAAGCACGTCTTCAATTGCGTGAAAAGCTGTCGTCGGCGCTCGCCACCGCGTCCGCATCCTGATCTCGCCGATCGCATATCATTGCGAGCAACCTGTTCAACCTGCCGATCCGGATCGGCAGACCGGAGCCATTCATGATTTTCATCAAAACGACTCGCGCCGCCATCGGCAAATGGTTGATCCCACTGCTATGCGTCGGCATGCTGCACGTTGCACATGCGACCGATACAGCAAAGACGACCAATGCCAAGGAAAACGTCAACGAAGGCGAAAGCCGTGCACACAGCGCCGGCAAATCACTGATCGGCGCACCGGCACCAGACGTCAAGCTGACCACCATTGACGGCAAGCACATCGATCTCGCCGCATTGCGCGGCAAGCAGCCCGTGTACCTGAAGTTCTGGGCGACCTGGTGCGTACCGTGCCGTGAACAGATGCCGGGCTTCGAACGCATCTACAAGGAAGACGGCAAACGCATCAAGGTGATCGCCGTCAATGTCGGCTTCAGCGACAACGCCGATGCCGTGCGCGAATACAAGAAGAAAATCCCGATGTCGATGCCGATCGTCGTCGATGACGGCAGCCTAGCCGGTGCGTTCAATGTGCGTGTGACACCGACGCATGTACTGATCGACAAGGATGGACGCATTGCCTACATCGGCCATCTGGAAGACGACAAGTTCCACGCCGCGCTCGCCCGTGTGATGTCAGGCGAAACGGTGCCGGTCGCCGCACGGCGTTCCGGTGCGAAACCGTTCCAGCACGCGATCCTCAAACGCGGCGATGTGGTGACGGACTTGACGGTCGCGCCGATCGGCGGCGCATCGATGCCGCTTGCCACACCGGGCAAACCGCGCGCACTGGTATTTACCGCGCCGTGGTGCGAATCGTATCTGTCGCAAAGCCGTCCGGAAGTAGCGCAAGCCTGCCGTCGCGTCCGCCTCGAATCGGAACAGCTGGCGAAGAAAGGCAATGTCGAATGGCTGACGATTGCATCCGGCCTGTGGGCCAGCGAACAGGATCTGCTCGACTACAAGAAGACGAACGGCTTTGCGATGCCGCTGGCGCTGGATGCCAACGGCATTCTGTTCCGCACCTTCAACATCACGAAAATCCCGACCGTCGTTTTGCTGGACGCCAATAACCGCATCGTGCAGCTACTCGGCCCGAACGATGTCGAACTGGACAAGGCGGTACAGACGCTGCAACGGAAATAGGTAAGGCAAGTAATCAGGCTTCGCGCCATTCTCCGACGAAACCGTTTCATTACAGGCACACAACAAAAAGCGGCTCATTCCTTCCGGGATGAGCCGCTTTCGTTATTTTCTTCCTGTTACTCCGCCGTTACCCTGCTGTCCGTTGACGGTGCGTCCGACAGGCCCGATAAAAAAGCCCGCACACAGCCGGCATTGCATTGGGCATTTTATTTTGCCGGCGCACCTGCCAGCACCCAGTCGACCAGCGTACCGATTTCGGCATCGCTCAACGATGCCTGCGGCGGCATTGGCACTGCGCCCCATACACCGGAACCGCCAGTGCGAATCTTCTTCGCCAGATAGGCCGGGGCATTTGCGTCGCCGGCATATTTCTTCGCAATGTCCTTGTAGGCCGGA
>DATDLO010000357.1:0-12516 GCA_036519215.1 Oxalicibacterium sp. | reverse complement strand
CAGTTGCATCGCGCAGGCATCGACGATGCGGTCGTCGTATTCGAGACGGTCGGCGTAATCGAGACCGACTTCCTTCGCGGTTTCGAGGAACATGCCGGTCAATGCCTTCAGCACATTGGCCTTGTGCACGATGGTGACCTTGCGACGATGGTTCCGCACCGCGTAGTCGAATGCAAAGCGCGCGATGCGGCGGCTGCCGGCGCGCGTGTTAATGCCGGTCGCCATCGCCACCGCATGCGGATCGCCGCCGATCGGTACGTAATGTTCATGGCCGACATACAGGCCTTCGAGGTTCTCGCGCACCAGCACCAGATCGATCTTGTCGTAACGGCCGGGAATGATGGTGCGCGCGGGGCGTACGTTGGCGTACAACTGGAAGGCTTCGCGCAGGCGCACGTTGACCGAGCGGAAGCCGCCGCCGACCGGCGTCGTCAGCGGGCCTTTCAGCGCAAGACCGGTGCGGCGGATGCTGTCCAGCGTCTCGGTCGGCAGCAGGTCGCCACTCTTTTCCAGCGCGTTCAGGCCGGCCTGATGCGTTTCCCATGCGAACGGACTGCCCAGCACATCGAAGACGCGCACCACCACGTCGACGATTTCCGGTCCGATGCCGTCTCCGGGGATGAGCGTTGCTGGAATGCCGTGCGGTGTTGCGTTCGCCATGAGGGTTACTCCCGATCGATGAACAAGACGAACAGTGTATTCCCATCCGTCAACCTGCGTCGGCGGTCCGATCGATGAAATTTTTTTGTGCCATTCGCCCAAACCTGCCCGTTCGGCTGCCGGTCCTCGGCTCCATCTTGCGACCTAAGTTATAGTACGTGCACGGTCGGCGGCATCGCTTCGGCGCCGCGGCAGGCCTTTTTCCCTGACTTGATATTGGAGATTTCCGGATGGATGTGAACGTATACCGTGGCGAAGGCAAACTGCAGCACGTGGTCGAAGTCGGCCCGCACAAACTGATCGCCGACGCACCGTCGCAATACGGTGGCGAGGATGCCGGCTTCACGCCGCACGACTTGCTGGCTTCGTCGCTGGCTGCCTGCACCGCGCTGACGCTGAACATGTATGCACAGCGCAAAGATATCGATCTGCAAAAGGTCGACGTCAAGATCGAGCACGCAGACAAGGACGGCGCCTACGTCTTCCATCGCAAGCTGACCTTCCACGGCAATCTGACCGACGAGCAAAAGACCAGCCTGCTTGGCATCGCCGACAAGTGCCCTATCCACAAGATCCTGTCCGGCGAAATCAAGATCGTTACGGAAGCGGTGTAAGCATGGAAGCCGACAGCGCACTGGAAGTCGTCGTCGTCCCACGCACACGCGACCTGGGCGACAATTTCGAAGTCCGTCGTGCGCTGCCGACCACGCAGAAGCGCATGGTCGGTCCCTTCGTCTTCCTCGACCAGATGGGACCGCATGGCTTCGACGCCGGCACCGGCCTCGACGTGCGGCCGCATCCGCACATCGGACTGGCGACCGTCACCTATCTGTTCGACGGCGAGATCGAGCACCGCGACAGCGTCGGCTCGGTGCAGGTCATTCAGCCGGGCGCGGTCAACTGGATGACGGCCGGCAGCGGCATCGTGCATTCGGAACGCACGGCTGCCGACAAGCGCAAGAAACCTTCATCGCTGTTCGGCCTGCAATGCTGGGTCGCCCTGCCGAAGGCGCATGAGGAAACCGATCCCGACTTCGCGCACATCGCCGCCACCGCATTGCCGGTGCTGGAAGGCGAAGGCGCATCGGTCACCATCGTCGCCGGCAGCTTCTTTGGCCAGCGCGCCCCGGTGCCGACGCTGTCCGATCTGTTCTACGCCGATGTCGTGCTGCAACCGGGCGCGCGGCTCGACGTTCCCGCTGAGTATCCTGAGCAGGCAATGTATGTGGTCGAAGGCAAGCTCGATCTCGGCCGCGACGGCATCTTCGAAGCGGGCCAGTTGCTGGTGCTGAAGGCGAATACCGCCGTCACGCTGCGCGGCGCGGGGCCGGGCATGACGCGGCTGATGTTATTGGGCGGCGAGCCGATGGACGGCTCGCGCTATGTGTCGTGGAATTTCGTGTCCAGCTCGCTCGATCGTCTCGAACAGGCGAAAGAGGACTGGAAAAACCAGCGCTTCGCTGCCGTACCCGGCGAAACCGAATTCATCCCGATGCCGGACATTCCCGGCAAGCCGGTCGGCTATCCGTAGTGATCAGCTGAAATCAATCGGCATCAATCGGTACCAACCGCGCGATCAGCTGTTGCGGCCGTCGTATTGATGCCGCTTCAGCGCCGCCAGATCCACCTCTTCCAGACAGCGCACATTAATCGCCGCCATCGCGTTGCCGGCCGGGTCTGTGCCGAACGCAAACGGCTGGCAACCGCAGGTCGTGCAGAAACGATGTTCGATACGGTGGGTATTGAATTTGTAGATGGTCGCCTTGTCCTCGCCGCTCTTCAGCGTGAATTTCGCGCGCGGCACAAACCACAGCAATGTTCCCTTGCGGCTGCAATAGGAACAGTTGCACTCGATCGCATGATCGATCTCGCCATCCGCTTCAAACGTGATGTCGCCGCAATGGCAGGAACCTTGATAATGCATGTCGTCTCCTCGCAGTGGGCTGCAATCCGGTGTTGCAGATGTGCGCCATTCTAGCGCCGGCCGACGGCACTATCGCGGCACATCCAGCTGTTCGTAGACGGCATTCGCGATCGTCGACAGCGTGTCCTTGTCGATACCGCCCGACAACGCATAACCGAACTTGCCGTCTATCCAGTAGAAGACATTGACCGCGCCCTCTTTCGCAAAGCGGAAGCCGGTGTCCGTGTTCTGCTCCTGATCGGTCGATACATACAGCGTCAGCCGCTGGCCGCCCGCATCCTGATACATGAACTGCGCCACCGGCCCGCTCTGCCCCGGCAGCAGGCGGCCGCCCATCAGTTCATAACCGAGCTTGCCCAGCCTGGGTGGATGCAACGGTGTGCCGACGCGTTTCGACAACCACTTCACCAGCGCATCTTCGTCATCGGCCGCGACTTCCACCGGGCGACGCACGTCCGGGCTGTAGACGGCATGTGCCACCGCCGCCTGATGCGCCAGCGCGGCGACTTGCAACGGCACTTCGGTGCCGGCATGCGCCGTCAATGCGGGAGGCCGACTCGCGCCATGCAGCATCCAGCCACCGACACCACCGGCCAGTGCAATCAGCAGGGCTGCCGCATAACGACCGAAGTGCGCCTGACCAAAGCGCATCCAATGATCGCTGCCGGCATCGGCATCGACGTCGGCATTCATACGCAAACGTTGCGGCACTGGCTCATCGAGCACCGGATCGAACAGTTCGCGCAGCGCATCGTTCTGGCTGCGCCATGCCTGGACGCGCGCCATTTCTTCCGGCCGCGACGCCAGATAGCCGTCGATCTCCTGCCGGCGCGATGTGCTCAGCAAATCGTCGGCATAAGCATGCAGATCCGATTCGGTAATGGGGAGCCGGCTCATTTGACCACCTTCAATGGCGATACGACCGATCGCCCTTCCATCTGCGCACGCAGTTTCTGGCGTGCACGCGACAGCCGCGACATCACGGTGCCGATCGGTAAATTCAGCGTCGCCGCCACTTCGTCATACGACATTTCTTCCAGCGCGACCAGCAGCAGAATTTCACGCTGTTCGGCCGGCAGGATATTCAGCGCGGATTCCAGATCACGCATTCGAAGGCTGTCTTCCTGCGATGCGCGCACTTCCGGCAGCGGCGTGTCGTCGTCCAGCACGTCGGTCGCCACCGACGGCCGTCGCACCTGGTCGATGTACAGGTTGTGCATGATGCCGAACAGCCAGGCGCGCATGTCGCTGCCGCGTTGCCACGACGACAGTTTTTTCCATCCGCGCTCCATCGTGTCCTGCACCAGATCGTCGGCGCCGGTGCGATCGCCGATCAATGCGCGGGCGTAACGGCGCAGACGCGGGATGCACGCGATCAGGCGATCGCGCTCATCCTGCATGGCAGCTCCCCTCGTGCATCATGGACGACGCGTCGAACGATCAATCCTTGATGACGTGCCAGACATTCTTGACGTTGTCGCCATTGCGGTCGCCGGCCTTCTTGTCCGAAGCGAACAGATACAGCGGCTTGCCCTTGTAGGCCAATTGTGCGGAACCGTCATCGCGCTTCACGACCGAATACGGCGCAGCGATGGTGGCACCGGCAGCGGAAAGCGGCGGCCACGCCGTGGCGCAACCGCCATTGCAGACGCTCTTGCCGCTATTGGCAACGTCCTTGTCGAAGGTGTAAAGCGTCATGCCTTCGCTGGTGACGAGGATGCCGTCGGCTTTCTTGACAGGGACATTCTGCGCAGATGCGACGCCGGAAAAAGCCAGTGCGGCGACGGCGGACAACAGGAGAGAGGAGATTTTCATGTTTGATTCCTTTTCGTTGAGGGAAAAACCCGGCAGGACGATAAAAGGACGGCATTGATCCACACGCATTCATCGCCATCGTGCCATTTGAATGGCGTCGACATGAACGTAAACGAGGGAAACGTCAGTTTATTCCATTGCCATCAAAAGATTCGTCGATATTTCGCCTGGATCACTATTGCTTCATGCCGCATTGCAACCCACTAGCCAATAAGTCATCGACGCACGGCGATGAACCCGGTGTCGTCAATAAAAACGGCAGCCATCCAAAACGAATCGGCTGCCGCGTATCACCCCGAAAGACCGCTTATCTTCCCTGTCGCCGCCGCACGGTGACCGACTCGCCGCCGACACCCCAGTTGTCGGTATCGACTTCATCGATGATGACGAAGGTCGTTTCCGGATTTTTGTTCAACACCTGCTGCAACAGATCGGTGACACCCTTGATCAGCGCCGCTTTCTGCTCTGGCGTGACGTTTCCCTCGCGAGTAATTTGAATATTGACGAATGGCATGGTCGCTCTCCTGATGAATAACTGCTGTCTTGAAGCAATAGTGAAACTGCTGCTTATAGCGAGCCGGCGCTGGCGCCGCCGTCCACCGCCAGTACTGCACCGGTCGTGAAACGCGCGTCGGTCAGATACAGCACGGCATCAACGATATCTTGATTGCTGCCCATGACGCCGACCGGATGCAGCGCCTTCAGGAAATCGTGCGACTCCGGATGATGCATCGGCGTATCGATCACGCCGGGCGCAACAGCATTGACCATCACGTTATGCGCCGCCAGCTCGATCGCCAGGGCACGCGTGGCCTGGTTCAAGCCGCCCTTCACCAGCACCGGCAACAGCGCCGGCACCTTGGCGGACGGTTGCATCGCAATGCTTGCCGTGACATTGACGATATGCCCCTGGCGATTTTTTGCCATATGCGCTCCCACCAACTGGCTAATGTACAGAAAACCTTTCAGATTGGTATCGAAGATGCGGTCGACGTCTTCGGTCGTGTATTCGGCAAACGGTTTGGCCAGGAAGATGCCGGCGTTGTTGATCAGGATATCGACCTTGCCGAATTGCGCCACGGCCGTATCGAACACGCGTTTTGCCGTAGCGGGATCGCCGATATCGCCATCCACCGGTATGAAGCGCGCACCCAGTCCGGCGCCTGCTTCCTGCAGACGCGACAGCGTGCGGGCGTTGCCAACCACGTTGTAACCGCGCTGCACATAGGCTTCTGCAACAGCGAGGCCGATGCCGCTCGATGCGCCAGTGATGATGGCGGTTTTTTTGCCGGTATGTGTGTTGCTGGTATTCATGATCCATTCCTTTTTTCGATAAGTTGTCGTGTCAGCCATCTGACTTGTCGTGGCGAGCACCGAACCGGTGTTCACCATGGAATGGACTTTACTTATGCCGAATGCGATGATAAATACAGCTTCAAGCAAATCACTTGATACATCATGTAATCAATGAAACGGCAATTCGACGATCTTCTGCTGGGCAGCATCGAGCTGTTCTGCCTCGCTGCAGAACATGGCAGCTTCACTGCAGCGGCGGCCTTGGCGGGCGTGACGCCGGCAGCGGTCAGCCGCTCCGTGTCCCGACTGGAACAGCGGCTAGGCGTGCGCCTTTTTGTCCGCACGACGCGGCAGATTCGCTTGACCGACGGCGGCCAGACATATTTCGACCAGTGCCGACAAGCGCTGACGCAACTGGTCGATGCCGAAAACCAGGTCACGGGGCGGCAGACTGCACCATCCGGCCATATCCGTATCAGCCTGCCAGTGCCGTACGCACACTATCGCGTACTGCCGTTGCTGCCGGAATTCCGTGCACAGTATCCGGACGTGACAGTCGAAACGCACGTCAGTAACCGCAACATCGATTTCATTGAAGAAGGATACGATCTCGCAATTCGCGGTCGCCTGCCCGCCGATTCCAGCATGATCGGCCGCAAGCTGGAGGATGCGCCCTTGGTCATCGTCGCGACGTCAGGCTATGTGGCGCGCCGCGGCACACCTCAGACGCCGGCCGATCTGGCACAACACGATTGCATACAGTTCGAACTGCCGAGCAGCGGGCGCGAAATTCCGTGGCTGATCCGCCAACACGGCACCATCGAGGAATTTCCGACGCAAGGCGGATACCGCACATCCGGCGACTACACGAGCGCTGTCACGCTGGCGCGCAAAGGCGCCGGCCTGTTCCAGACATATCGCTTCATCGTCGAAGACGATCTGCGATCAGGTGCGCTGGTTGAAGTGCTGTCGCCCTACGCTGGCGGCACCCGCGCGTTTTCGCTGCTCTATCCGCACGGCCGGCATCTGCCGTTGCGAGTGCGTGTTTTCATCGATTTTCTGATCGCTAAACTCGCCGGCTGATTCTGCATGCGTGATGTCGTTCGACATCGCGCATGGCGACGACAACAAAAAATTTTTACGTGAACGAATGCAGCATCGAGGCGCCGGATATGGGCGCTTTTTTTATGCTGAGAATAAGCACGATTTGCGTTGCACAAATCTGCTGCTCAAAAAATAGGCGCCGATGGTTTGCTTCTTTTTTGAGCAAATAAATTTAACGAAATCTTAACACGATCGGCCGCAAACCCGCACCAGCTCTCGCTCTCCGCGATTACGTACTATCCACAAAATTTTTACGTGGTATCCACAATTCACTTAACGCATTCGTGCGCGAATACGGGATATCCACAATCTGAATATCACATATTCGTGACTTGAAGCATAGCAACGAAACGCGCGTTCTCTGATAGTGAGGTCGTTGAAAAAGTAAACACACGGACTGCATGCTCCGGCGAGGAAAAGACACCGGCTTTCCCGCAAACGACGCAGCCGAAAATGATCGCATCGAATCAAGTGTTTATGGCAACGGGCGCACGGCACAGCGCGTGACGTGCAATTACATACTTGAGAGTTGAGAGAAGGCAAAATGAATCAAACCGCTTCCGCTACGCTGACTGCCGAAGTCAGCCGTCCGGCCTCTTATCGCTGGATGCAGTTGATCCTGGGCATCGTCGCCATGGCGATGATCGCTAACCTGCAATACGGTTGGACCCTGTTCGTCGATCCTATTTCGCAAAAATACGGCTGGAGCCGTGCTGCCATTCAAGTGGCATTCACGATCTTCGTCATCACCGAAACCTGGCTCGTTCCTATCGAAGGCTGGTTCGTCGATAAGTTCGGTCCGCGCCCTGTCGTCCTGGTCGGCGGCATCCTGTGCGGCCTCGGCTGGTTCATCAATTCGTTCGCCGATTCGCTGGCACTGTTCTACGTTTCCGCCATTATCTGCGGCGTGGGCGCAGGCGCTGTCTACGGCACCTGCGTCGGCAATGCGCTGAAATGGTTCCCGGACCGTCGCGGCCTGGCCGCCGGCTTGACCGCTGCCGGTTTCGGCGCCGGTTCCGCTGCGACCATCATCCCGATCTCGTCGATGATCGCCGAAAAAGGCTATGAAGCTGCGTTCCTGTACTTCGGTATCGGCCAGGGCATCATCGTCGTGCTGATCGCGCTGTTCCTGACGCGTGCTCCCGAGCACAAAAAAGGCGAAGCAAGCAACGCCAAGGTGCAGCAGTCCAAAAACGAATTCAAGCCGAGCGAAGTTCTGCGTCAGCCTGTGTTCTGGATCATGTACCTGATGTTCGTGATGGTGGCTGCCGGCGGTCTGATGGCAACCGCGCAACTGGGTTCGATCGCACACGACTTCAAGGTGTTCGACGTCAACTTCAATGTGTTCGGCATGGTATTGCCTGCACTGACCTTCGCACTGGCAATCGACCGCGTGCTGAACGGCCTGACCCGTCCGTTCTTCGGCTGGATCTCCGACATGATCGGCCGCGAACCGACGATGTTCATCGCTTTCGCGATCGAAGCAGTCGGCATCCTGGCTCTGTATCACTGGGGTCATGACCCGATCGCGTTCGTGATCCTGACCGGTATCGTGTTCTTCGCATGGGGCGAAATCTACTCGCTGTTCCCGTCGACCTGCGCAGATACCTTCGGCGCCAAGTTCGCAACGGCCAACTCCGGCCTGCTGTATACCGCTAAAGGTACGGCATCGCTGCTGGTTCCGATCTCCGCAGTGATCGCTTCGGCAACGGGCGGCTGGTATGCCGTGTTCGTGCTGGCAAGTATCCTGAATGCTGCCGCTGCACTGATGGCATGGTTCGTGTTGAAGCCGATGCGTTCCAAGTTCATGAGCAAGAACTGATCGACTTTCGTTCAGTCAATTTCCGGACCGGCCTTCGCGCCGGTCTTTTTTTATCCGTCGTTCCGGCAAACGTTCAGCACGGTTTGCCTTGCAGCAGATTGCGCAGCGCCGCCGTCACCGCATCGGGTTTCTCCAGCGCCGACAGATGGCCGCAATGCTCGACGATCGTCATCGTCGCACGCGGAATCAACGCGGCCATTTCCTCATGCACTTCCACCGGCGTGATGCTGTCCTCGCGGCCGCACAACACCAGTGACGGGCAACCGATATTCGGCAGACTGCCGCGGCTGTCGATGCGCGCCATGATCGCGTGTTGCTGGCGCACGAAGGCATCGGGACCGACCGTCGCTGCCATGTCTTCGATGCAGTCGACGATGTCACGGTCTGCCAGATGCAGGGGATGCAGCAGCTTCTGCATCAGCTCGCGCGGCACTGCAGGAAAATCCGTGCGTGCCAGGGCGATCAGACGCTGGCGGTTCGCGGTCGCCTCCGGCGTGTCCGGCCGCGCGCTGGTATCGATCAGGGCCAGCGACGCTACGCGTTCCGGTGCCTGCCGCATGATTTCCAGAGCGACATAGCCGCCCATCGACAGTCCGGCCAGTGCGAACATGCCGGCCGGCACCTGTTCCAGCACGTCGGCGGCCAGATCGGCCATCGTGTCGCTGCGCGTCAGGTCCGCTATCGAGACATTGGCGATGTCGCCCAGACCTTCGGCTTGCGCGCGCCACAGCCGCGCGTCGTTCAGCAATCCCGGCAGCAGAATCAGATTGGGCTTCATCAGGTAGGACATCGCGTTCTCCTTCAGCCAGGGATGGCCGGTCGATCCTCCTGCATGGACAATTGCACCGGCCATGCGTTCCGCGGCACCATCGATATTGAACGACGCACGAGCGATGCGCGAACGACAGGCAATACGGAACCGCACCGAAACCCGTCGCAGGCGCGGCAACTTCGGGTAGGATGGACGCACCACAATGCCGCGGCCCATCGGGGCGCCTTCACATGAACTATCAAGGAATCCGCGAGAAAACCTTCCTGACGCTGCTGATCGTTTTTTCGATCGCTTTTGTCGTCATCCTGCTGCCGTTCTACGGCGCAGTGTTCTGGTCCATCGTGCTGGCCATCCTGTTTGCGCCGTTCTACCGCAAGATGCTGCACAAGATGCATAAACGCGAAAACCTGGCCGCGCTGGCAACGCTGCTGCTTTGTCTGGTGGTCGTGATCCTGCCGCTGACACTGATCTCGATTTCGCTGGTGCGCGAAGCCTCGGCCTTCTATGCCGAGGTTCGCGGCGGCCAGATCGATTTCGCCGGCTTCATCCAGAAGGGCTTTTCCGCCATGCCTTCCTGGCTGCTCGGCATCCTCGACCGTTTCGGCATCGGCAACCTGACGGCCTTGCAGGCCAAACTGGCCGCTGCTGCAGTACAAGGCAGCGAATTCTTCACGCGCCAGGCGATCAACATCGGCCAGAACACTTTCAATTTCCTGGTCGGTTTCACGATCATGCTGTACATCCTATTCTTCCTGCTGCGCGACGGCGATCGCCTCGCCGCACAGATCCGGCTGGCCGCACCGTTGAACCAGGAGCACAAACGGCAGTTGTTCAACAACCTGACCGGCGCGATCCGCGCCACCGTCAAGGGCAATATCATCGTCGCCGCCGTGCAGGGCGCGCTGGGCGGCATCGCGTTCTGGTTCCTCGGCGTCAAGGGCGCATTGCTGTGGGCCGTGATCATGGCCTTCCTGTCGCTGCTGCCGGCAGTCGGCGCCGCGCTGATCTGGGCACCAGTCGCCATCTACTTCCTGCTGACCGGCTCCATCTGGCAAGGCATCGTGTTGATCGCCTTCGGCGTACTGGTGATCGGACTGGTGGACAACATCCTGCGCCCCATGCTGGTCGGCAAGGATACGCAGATGCCGGACTACATCGTGCTGATTTCCACCGTCGGCGGCATGGCGCTGCTGGGCCTGAACGGTTTCGTCATCGGACCGGTGATCGCGGCAATGTTCATCACGCTGTGGCAGACGTTTTCGGCCGGCAACCAGAAGGACGAAGCAGAAAAGCTGCATCGTCCGGACTGAATACCTGACTGCTCACGCCGGGCTTCCTAAGGCGGCAGTGAAGTGGCCGGTGTACCGCCATCGGCCAGATGTTCGGCGCCGTTGCCCCTGCGCCGTTCGGCACAGCGATTACGCAGATACAGCACCTGCCCCAATATGGCGGCCAGCAGCAGCAAGGTATTGGTCGCCGTGAACACCGCATCGCCGACCGCAATGCTGTAAGCGACGAAGCCGGCCGATGCAGTAATCTGCCCGATGAACAGCCACGGCGACACGCCCGCGCTGCTGCGGCTTTTCCACTGCTGCAGGACCTGGGCCGAAACCGTCAACAACAACACGGCGGCACTGCCCCAGCCGATGATGTCGCTCATCGCATTCTCCGGCAAATTTTCGCTATGCTTCCCCCGCTACACTTCTCCGCTGCGGCCTCTCACCATTTTTTCGGCATTGCGTTCAGAAGATATCGCTGTCGCGCTTGGTCGGCGTACGTGTCAACGTAGTTGCGCGCCGCTCCAGCTCACGCGCCTGCGCCACATCGATCGCGTCCGGCGGATCCGGCAATGCTTCACCGTCGATCAGGTTGTCCAGCCCCGAATTGCCGTCCACATGGCTCTGCTCGCCGCTTTCGTCGTGCCGGTCGTTGATGCCGCTATTCTTCTTTGACATGATGATTCCCGCCTTTCCCGCACGCGCGCGGCGCAACCGAAATGTCTGCACGCAAACATCGCGCCGCGCATGATGCAAAGAAGTTGCGGCGCGTATCATGCGACTTCTTCGGCGCCGAGCTCTTCCTTGCGTTCCATCATTTGCACACCGAGGCCTTCCAGATCCAGCTTGGCTTTCTTCGCTTTCGGGAACATCTCGGTTTCTTCTTCCTTCACATGATGGTCGATGTATTCGGACAGAACCTTGACGGTCGCGTCGTACATCGGATCGTCGCCGGCCATCTCCTGGATCTGCGCGATCAGATCCTTGGCTGTCGCGTGTTCGACTTCCGCTTCGTTGATCAGATCTTCTGCATCGCCGAACGCCGTACGCGCAGCCGGATAGAAAATTTCTTCCTCGATCATCGTGTGGATCGTCAGCTCCTCGCAAATCTGGTTGGCAAGGTCGACCTTGCCGTCGAGATCGCCATGTTTGGTGAGTTTTTCGTATTCCTTGAAAAGCTTCTTCACGTTCTCGTGGTCCTCCATCAGCAGTGAAATTGCGTCGGTGCTGGCTGATTTGGCTGGCTTGCGCGCTGATTTGGACGTCATGTCTTTCTCCTGAAGGTGGAATCGCGTTTTGGAATAACCAGTGGGAAATGTATGCCCGCAGCTCGGCCGCGCGTATCAGACATTGACACCACCTTCTGTCGGAATCCGGATCACCGCTTGCGCCACGCCACGCACTCGCCCTTGCCGGATTGCATGTACAACATTTGCCGCCGCCCAAGTCGCCGCGATACGCTACAGACTGGCAAATCTGCGACAATTCCGCCATGAATGCCCTACCTACGGACGCCGCCGCGCCGCTGTTCCATACCGCCTTCTACAAATTTGTCCACGTTGCCGATCCCGACGCCGTCGCCGCGCGCCTGCGCGAACTGACCATCGATCTGCTCGGCAGCATCCTGGTCGCCGAGGAAGGCATCAACGGCGTGCTTGCCGGCAACACGGCAGCGCTCGATGCCTTCGAACGCGCGCTGCAGCACGACGCCGCATTCGACGGATACTTCGCCGGCATAGCCTTCAAGCGCAGTGCCTGCACTACCGCGCCGTTCGCGAGGATGAAGGTGCATCGCAAACCGGAGATCGTGCAGCTCGGTGTGGACGATGTGGATGCGACAGCCTCC
>DATDLO010000356.1:0-5636 GCA_036519215.1 Oxalicibacterium sp. | reverse complement strand
TTCAGCGCCAGCAGGCGGCCGTCGCTGTACAGGCCAACGCTTTCCAGCGCATCGAGTACGCAGTCCGGCGTCAGCGCGGCAAAGGAAAAGACAGGGGAAATGCCCTGCGTGTCGTCTCGGGACGGGATGTCGGAATCGTCGTTCATGGAGCAGCATTGTACGGCTGTGCGGTTGCGTCCATCCCTGGCGCATGCTGCTACACTGTCGCCCTTCCCTTCTTCCCCTCTGCCAGACAAATCGCCATGCATCTCGACCAGCCTCTTTCCGACAAGGAATTCGACGAACTCGACAAGTTCCTGCTTTCCGACCGCACCGCCGACGACTGCATGACGATGGACGCGCTGCACGGCTATCTGACCGCGCTGGCGATCGGCCCGGAAGAAGTGCCGCTGCTCGAATGGCTGCCGCAGATCTGGGGCACCGACGAGAAAGCCGCGCCCAAGTTCAAGACGGAAAAGGAATACGAACGCATCATCGGCCTGATCGCGCGCTTCATGAACGAGATCGCGATCACGCTGGAAGTCGCACCGAAGGAATATGAACCGCTGTTCTGCGAACACGAATGGGAAGGCAAACCCGTCATCGATGGCGAAGCCTGGGCTTGGGGTTTTACCGAAGGCATGAATCTGCGTGCCGACGCCTGGCAACCGATCTACGAATCGGAAGTCGCACCGCTGTTGCGACCATTCTATCTACTCGGCGCCGAGGAAATCGAGGAAGAGGAATTGACGCTGGTCGATACGCCACTGAAAACCCATAAGTTGGCAATCGAGATGGAAGCAGCGATTCCGGCGATCCACAGGTTCTGGCTGCCGCTGCGCAAATCGTCGGTGAAGACGGTGCAGCGCGAAGAGCCGAAAACCGGCCGCAACGATCCCTGCCCGTGCGGCAGCGGCAAGAAATACAAGAAATGCTGCGGAGCAGATGGCAGCGAGGAATGAGCCGTCGGATACGTACTGTGGCCATAAATCAGTCACTTATCAATCACTTCATTCCACAGCAGCAATAAAAAAGGCGTTCCATCGAACGCCTTTTTTATTTGCCATGCTTTTTCATCATTCCTTGATGAAGTGCTCGCGGTAGTAACGCAATTCCTCGATCGATTCGAGAATATCGGCCAGCGCCGTGTGTTTCTGGTGCTTCTTAAAACCGTTGACCAGCTCCGGCTTCCAGCGCCGGCACAGTTCCTTCAGCGTCGAGACGTCCAGGTTGCGGTAATGGAAGAAGGTTTCCAGCTTCGACATGCCGCGCGCCATGAAGCGGCGATCCTGGCAGATCGTGTTGCCGCACATCGGCGACTTGCCGGCCGGAACATATTGTTTCAGGAACTCGATCAGCACGGTTTCGGCTTCTGCTTCGGTGACGGTCGACGCCTTGACGCGGTCGATCAGGCCGGAACGGCCGTGCGTGCCCTTGTTCCAGGCATCCATGCCGTCGAGAATTTCGTCCGACTGGTGGATCGCCAGCACCGGGCCTTCGCCCAGAATGTTCAATTGGGAATCGGTCACGACGACGGCGACCTCGATAATGCGGTCCTTGTCCGGATCCAGACCGGTCATTTCCATGTCGACCCAGATCAGATTGAATTCGTTCGGACGCGCCGGAGCGGTGGAAGCCTGAGGCGTTTGTTCGATAGCTTGTGACATAATTGTTTCCCTTATACAGCGCAGTCCGCCATTTTCTCACAGGAAAAGCATGTCATCACACGCGTTCACCGTTTTGTTCGTCGGCTTTCTGGTCGTCTCCCTGCTCGTGCGCTTCTGGCTAGCGTCGCGCCATATCCGCCATATCCTCGCGCACGCAAACGCAGTACCGGCGCAGTTTGCCGACAGCATCCCGCTGGACGCGCACCGCCGCGCCGCCGCCTACACGATCGCGAAGACCAAGTTCACGCTGTTCATCCACCTGCTGAACGCCGCCGTGCTGATCGGCTTCACGCTGCTGGGCGGTCTGCAATGGCTGTCTGCACATGCATTCGATATTTTCGGCCCTGGCTATCGCTATCAATTGGCGCTGGTGCTGGCGTTCGCGCTGATCTCGGGCCTGATCGAATTGCCATTCGACTATTTCCGCCAGTTCGTGCTGGAAGCACGCTTCGGTTTCAACCGCATGACGCCGGCGCTGTTCGTCAGCGATACGCTCAAGAGTTCGGTGATTTCGCTGGCCATCGGCCTCGGCCTGGTGTGGATTGTGCTGATCCTGATGGACAAGTCGGGTGGCCTCTGGTGGCTGTACGCATGGATCGTCTGGTGTGCCTTCCAGCTGATGATGCTGGTCATCGGCCCGTTGTTCATTGCGCCGCTGTTCAACAAGTTCAAACCGCTGGAAGACGAAAGCCTGAAGACGCGCATCGAGAGCCTGATGGCGCGTATCGGCTTTTCGGCGAGCGGCCTGTTCGTGATGGACGGCTCGCGCCGCAGCGCGCACGGCAACGCCTACTTCTCCGGCTTCGGCGCGGCCAAGCGCATCGTTTTCTTCGATACGCTGCTGGAACGCCTGGCACCGAACGAAATCGAGGCGGTGCTGGCGCACGAACTCGGCCACTTCAAGCTGAAGCACATCGCCAAGCGCATCGCGCTGATGTTTGCCGCCTCGCTCGTCTTCCTCGCCCTGCTCGGCTATCTGAAGACGCAGGCCTGGTTCTATACCGGCCTTGGCGTGGAGCCGCTGCTGATCGGCGGCAGCAACAACGATGCGATGGCGTTGATCCTGTTCGCGCTGGTGCTGCCGGTGTTCTCGTTCCTGCTGTCGCCGCTGACCTCGCTCGGCTCGCGCAAGCATGAATTCGAGGCCGATGCCTTCGCCGCGCAATACACGAATTCGCAGGATCTGGTGTCGGCACTGGTCAAGCTGTACGAAGACAATGCGTCGACGCTGACGCCCGACCCGCTGCACTCGGCCTTCTACGATTCGCATCCGCCGGCCACCGTGCGCATCAACCGCCTGCTGGCCGCCGGCTGAAGTCCATGAATGCCGCCGATCTGCAAAATGGACAATGCGTGCCGCAGTACGGCGCATTGTCCGCTGCAGAACGTGCGCAATTGCTGACAGCGACGCCCGCGTGGCGTATCGAGGATGAACGCCTGGTACGCGAATTCCGCTTCGACAACTACTACGCGACGATGGCTTTCGTGAATGCCGTTGCCTGGATTGCACACCAGCAGAATCACCATCCGGAACTGACGGTCGGCTACAACCGCTGCGCGGTGCGCTACGACACGCACACCGCCAAAGGCATTTCCCTCAACGATTTCATCTGCGCCGCCAAGATCGATGCCCTCACCGCGCAACCGCAAGCCTGACAATCAAGAATCGCACGACAGCGTCGGCACCGTCATCGCGGCGCACGGCCGCCATTACGTGGCCGACGTCGATGGCGAGAAACTGCAATGCGTCACGCGCGGCAAGAAGAGCGACGTCGCCGTCGGCGACCGCGTCGCGCTGAAACGCACGTCGAACAATCAGGCCGTCATCGAGGCGATCAACGAACGTGCGACGCTGCTGTATCGCTCGGACCAGTACAAGTCCAAGCTGCTGGCATCCAACGTCACCCAGCTTTTCATCGTCGTCGCCACCGAACCGGGCTTTTCCGACGATCTCGTCTCGCGTTCACTGGTTGCCGCCGAAGCCGCCGGCATCGAGGCGCACCTGATCCTGAACAAGACCGACGTGACGGAAGCGCTGGACAAGGCACGGCAGCGCGTCGACTTCTACGGCAATCTCGGTTATCCGGTACACGCCATTTCGGCGCGTGCCGAGCCGGATGCCATGTGCACCTTGCTGATGCCGCTGCTGCAGGGAAAATCGACGATCCTGATCGGCCAGTCGGGCATGGGCAAATCGTCGATCATCAACCTGATCGTGCCGGATGCCGATGCCGCCGTGCGCGAGATTTCGGCCGCACTCGATACCGGCAAGCATACGACGACCTTCACGCGGCTCTACACGATAGATTCCGACACCACCGTCATCGATTCGCCGGGGTTCCAGGAATTCGGCCTCTACCATCTGACCGAAGGCATGCTGGAACGCGCCTTCCCCGAGTTCCGACCGCATCTGGGACATTGCAAGTTTTATAACTGCCATCATGTCAACGAACCGGACTGCGCGATCCGCACGGCGGTCGAACGTGGCGAGATCAGTCCGATGCGGCATGCGCTGTATCTGCAATTGCTGCACGAATCGTCGCAGAAGCTGTACTGACTTGTACCGACCGCTGTGGCGGACTCCTCCGACGTATTCCCGCCAGTCCGCCCGAATTCGGGCAACGCCGATACCGAACCCCGCCCATTGCCGTTTTGGATCATCCCGCAATCAATCGACGCGACCACGAATCGGCCCCGAATCGCCCTCTCTGCCGGTTCGGCGTAGTTTTTGGGGGTAAATTCCCTTATAATTGAAGAAGTTAGAACAATCGGCGGCAGGCGCCAACCTCGCCGCCGTTTTCATTATGGCAATCAAACATTTTCTGCAGTTTTCGGATCTGACGCTGGACGAGTTCGACTATCTGATCGAACGCACGCGCCTCATCAAACGAAAATTCAAGAACTATGAGCCGCACCACACGCTGGCCGATCGCACGCTGGTGATGGTGTTCGAAAAGAATTCCACGCGTACCCGCCTGTCGTTCGAGGCCGGCATGCACCAGATGGGCGGCGCGGCGATCTACCTGAACACGCGCGATAGCCAGCTGGGCCGCGGCGAACCGGTGGAAGACGCGGCGCAAGTCATGTCCCGCATGTGCGACGTCATCATGATCCGCACCTTCGGCCAGGACATCATCGACCGCTTCGCCGCCAATTCGCGCGTGCCGGTCATCAACGGCCTGACCAACGAACATCATCCCTGCCAGGTACTGGCCGACGTCTTCACCTACATCGAGCAGCGCGGCTCGATCAAGGGCAAGATCGTGGCCTGGGTCGGCGACGCCAACAACATGCTGTACTCGTGGCTGCAGGCAGCCGAAGTGCTCGACTTCCACGTCAAGGTGTCCACGCCGCGCGGCTACGACATCGATCCGTCGCTGGTCGCGCCGGGCAACACGCACTACACCGTGCATGCGACGCCGACCGAAGCCTGCACCGATGCCGACCTGGTTACGACCGACGTCTGGACCAGCATGGGCTTCGAAGAGGAAAACGCCGCACGCCTGCAGGCCTTCGACGGCTGGATCGTCGATGAAGCCAAGATGCAGCGCGCCAAACCCGACGCCCTGTTCATGCACTGCCTGCCTGCGCATCGCGGCGAGGAAGTCGCCGCCGAAGTCATCGACGGTCCGCAATCGGTCGTCTGGGATGAGGCCGAGAACCGGCTGCACGTGCAGAAGGCGTTGCTCGAATATCTGGTGCTCGGCAAGCTCGACTGAACACCGCCGCAGAAAGCATCGCTCCATCAGAATTACCTATCCCCCAACATCAATCAGCACATCAGGCAATCATGTCGACCATTCTTCAATCCGTTCCCGTCAACCAGAAAGTAGGCATCGCCTTTTCCGGCGGCCTCGATACCAGCGCCGCATTGCACTGGATGAAGCAGAAAGGCGCGCAACCTTACGCCTACACCGCCAATCTCGGCCAGCCGGATGAACCGGACTACGATGCGATTCCGAAGAAAGCCCTGCAGTACGGCGCGGAAAA
>DATDLO010000355.1:0-2138 GCA_036519215.1 Oxalicibacterium sp. | reverse complement strand
AGGCGCGCGACGCATATCGCGTCACAGAACATGCCAAGGCGGCTGATGGCTCCAGCAAGCCCAAATTCTATGCATGCTCGATGCTGCCCTACCCCAGCGGCAAGCTGCACATGGGCCACGTGCGCAACTACACGATCAATGACGTCATGTACCGTTATCTGCGCATGAACGGCTACAACGTATTGATGCCAATGGGCTGGGATGCATTCGGCATGCCGGCGGAAAACGCCGCGATGCAGAACAACGTGCCGCCGGCGCAGTGGACGTATTCGAACATCGAATACATGAAGTCGCAGATGCAGTCGATGGGCCTGGCGATCGACTGGTCGCGCGAGATGACGGCCTGCAAGCCCGAGTACTACAAGTGGAACCAGTGGATGTTCCTGAAGATGCTGGAAAAAGGCATCATCTACCGCAAGACCGGCACCGTGAACTGGGATCCTATCGACCAGACCGTGCTGGCGAACGAACAGGTCATCGATGGCCGCGGCTGGCGTTCCGGCGCGGTGATCGAAAAACGCGAAATCCCGATGTACTACGCGCGCATCACCGACTACGCGGAAGAGTTGCTCGACCACGTCGACAACAAGCTGCCCGGCTGGCCGGAACGCGTGCGCATCATGCAATCGAACTGGATCGGCAAATCGACCGGTGTGCGCTTTGCGTTCACGCACGAGATCAAGGACGGCGACAGCCTGATCAACGACGGCAAGCTGTGGGTCTTCACCACGCGTGCCGACACCATCAAGGGCGTCAGCTTCTGCGCAGTCGCACCGGAACACGCGCTGGCGACCTTCGCCGCGAAATCGAATCCGGAGCTGGCCGACTTCATCGCCGAATGCAAGCAAGGCAGCGTCATCGAAGCCGACATGGCGACGATGGAAAAGAAAGGCATGCCGACGGGCCTCTTCGTCAAGCATCCGCTGACCGGCGCACTGGTCGAAGTCTGGGTCGGCAACTACGTGCTGATCACCTACGGCGACGGCGCCGTGATGGGCGTGCCGGCGCACGACGAGCGCGATTTCGCATTCGCGCTCAAATACGAATTGCCGATCCGCCAGGTGATCGACGTCGAAGGCAAGACCTTTTCGGAAGAAAGATGGCAGGACTGGTACGCCGACAAGGAGGCCGGCCGCTGCATCAACTCCGGCAAGTACGACGGCCTGAGCTATCAGCAGGCGGTCGATGCAATCGCCGCCGATCTGGAAGAAATGGGCCTCGGCGAGAAGAAGATCACCTACCGCCTGCGCGACTGGGGCATTTCGCGCCAGCGCTACTGGGGCACGCCGATCCCGATGATCAACTGCCCGGACTGCGGCTCGGTGCCGGTGCCGGAAAAAGATCTGCCGGTTGTGCTGCCGGAAGACTGCGTGCCGGACGGCAGCGGCAATCCGCTGAACAAGCATGAGCAATTTCTGAAGGTCGATTGCCCGTGCTGCGGCAAGCCGGCGCGTCGCGAAACCGACACGATGGATACCTTCGTCGATTCGTCGTGGTACTTCATGCGCTATTGCTCGCCGGGTTCGAACGACGCGATGGTCGATGCACGCAACGATTACTGGATGCCGATGGACCAGTACATCGGCGGCATCGAACATGCCGTGCTGCACCTGCTGTACGCGCGCTTCTGGACCAAGGTCATGCGCGACTTCGGTCTCGTCAAGTTCGACGAACCGTTCGTCAACCTGCTGACGCAGGGCATGGTACTGAACGAAACCTACTATCGCGAAGACAAGAGCGGCAAGAAGACCTGGTACAACCCGGCCGACGTCGAACTGACGTTCGACGACAAGGGTCGCCCGGTTTCCGCCATCCTGAGCAGCGACAAGCAACCGGTCGAACTCGGCGGCACCGAAAAGATGTCGAAGTCGAAGAACAACGGCATCGATCCGCAAGCCCAGATCGACCAATACGGCGCCGATACCGCGCGCCTGTTCACGATGTTCGCCGCGCCGCCGGAGCAGACGCTGGAATGGTCGGGCTCCGGCGTCGAAGGTGCGAACCGTTTCCTGCGCCGTGTGTGGAATTACGCGTATGCACAAGCCGCACGCGTCGCGAAGAACGATGCGCTCGACGCCGCCACGCTGCCGGAATCACACAAGGCACTGCGCCGCGAAATCAACAAGGTTCTGCAACAG
>DATDLO010000354.1:0-3231 GCA_036519215.1 Oxalicibacterium sp. | reverse complement strand
TTCACATTGCGCACCGAAACCGTATTGTCGGCATCGATGACGTAGACGTAATCGCCCTTGCTGCCGTGCTGGATGCCGGCCGACGGCGCGATGACGACATCGTGTTTCGTTTCGACCAGCAGGCGCGTATTGACGAACTGGTTGGCGAACAGGCCGAAGTCTTCATTGGCGAACTGCGCCTTCAGCTTGACGGTGCCGGTGGTCGCATCGATCTGGTTGTCGATCGTCAGCAGTGTGCCGGTCGCCAGCTTGTGCAGTTGCGCACGGTCGTAGGCATCGACGATCAACTTCTCGCCAGCCTGCAGGCGGCGCATGACGGCAGGGATATTATCTTCCGGCATCGTGAAGATCACGCTGATCGGCTGCAATTGCGTGATGACGACGATGCCCGTGGTGTCGGACGTCGAGACGATATTGCCCGGATCGACCTGACGCAGGCCGACGCGGCCGCCGATCGGCGCGGTGATGCTGGCGTAGGCCAGCTGCAGCTTGGCCGCATCGATCTGGCCCTGGTCGACCTTGATCGCTCCCTGATACTGGCGCACCAGCGATTCCTGCGTATCGAGCTGCTGGCGCGCGATCGAATCCTGCTTGAACAGCGTGCGGTAGCGTTCCAGATCGATCTGCGCATTCTTCAGCAGTGCCTGGTCGCGCGCCATCTGGCCTTCGGCCTGCGTCAATTCCACCTGGTAGGCGCGCGGATCGATCTGGGCTAGCAAATCGCCCTTCTTCACAAGCTGGCCTTCGCGGAACAGCACTTTCATCAGTTGCCCGCCGACCTGCGGCTTGACGGTGACGGCATTCAGCGGCACGGCCGAACCGAGCCCGTTCAGGTAGACATTGATGTCGCCGCTGCGTGCGGCGGCGGCGACCACCGGCATCGTGCGGTTCGCCATGCCGGCTCCGCCGCGCCGCATGGACTGCACGCCGGCAGCGCTGTCGGCCTCGGCCTTGCGCTGCGTGACGAAGTGGCGGATGCCGAGCACGACGGCGATCAGGACGACGAGGCAGATCAGCCAGGGCAGCCAGCGGCGGCGCGGTTTGCCGTTATCGGGTTCGGGTTTGTTGTCGGGCACGGTGAGGTCGTTCATTGGTTTTTATTGATGCTGGATCGATCGGAAAACTATGGACAAGACGTGTGACGCTTTGATGTAGTTATGTGTATTTATATATTGGTTACTGCTTTAACTACCGGATTGCCTTGACGTTATGGGTGGGTTGTCGCCTGTACGAAGTGCTTTCGCCGACGTTTATCGCTAACGCCACTAAATCCATCAGCTAACGTCAGACGTCATCAACCGCTAATATCTTCATTGAAACCTTTGGTGCTTTCTTTAGCGTTTTGGTTCAGGAGGAAGAATAGCGTTCAGACAGAAATGGTGGTGGATGGTGGCATGGATTTTTATCAATCTTTACGTTGCATTAACAAAAAAGGTTGTTGTCACAGTTCATTTACATCGCGCATGCTTAATTAGGGCATCGTTCTGATCGAAACGATTTGTAGGATGAACATGAATTTTTCATCGCACGATCAGGCCCGGCCGTAATCAAACGATGTAGCGGTCAACGCAGATCATGCTGCCGCGTTCCTGTTGGAGGAGGATTATCCGTGAAACTTGTCAAACCGTTACTTGTGCTGGGTCTAGTGGCTATGGCGCTGAGCGGCAGTACCGCCTGGGCGGGCCGTTACCATAGTCACGTCGGTGTCGGCGTGGTGGTCGGCGGTCCGGGCTACTGGCATTACCCGCCGCCTTCTTATTACTACCCGCCGTATCCCTATCCGTATGCGCCGATGGCGCCGATCGTCGTCGCGCCTGCCGCCCCGCCGGTTTATATCGAGCAGGCCCAGCCGGTGCCGCAAGTGGAGCAGCAGCCGACCAACGACTGGTTCTACTGCCGCAAGCCGGACGGCTATTACCCGTACGTCAAGGAATGCCCGGGCGGCTGGCAGCGCGTCGCGCCGCATCCGCCATCGGAACGTTGATTTGTCTGTGAAAGAAAGCCTATGTCTCCCATGTTGAAAACGACCGCCGTTGCCCTTACCAGCCTGCTGACGCTGTCCGCCTGTACCACGGTGCCGACCGGCCCCAGCGTGCTGGTGCTGCCTGGCACCGGCAAGAGCTTCGATCAATTCCGCGCCGACGATGTCGACTGCCGCCAGTATGCGCAATATCAGATGGGCGGTGAAACCGCATCGTCCAATTCCGTCGATTCCGGTGTGCGCAGCGCAGCGGTCGGCACGGCTGTCGGCGCATTGGCCGGTGCCGCCATCGGCGGCAGCCGCGGCGCAGGTGTTGGTGCCGGCGTCGGCCTGTTGACCGGCAGTGCTGCCGGCGCCAATGCGGCCGGCGCTTCCGGTTATGCGACGCAACGGCATTACGACTATGCCTACCAGCAATGCATGTATGCGAAAGGCAACCATATCCCGGTGCAAGGACGTTTCGCGTCGCCGTCTTACCAGAATCCGCAATATCAAAATCCACAGTACACGCCGTCCTACCCGCCTCCGCCGGGGCCGGGCTACGGCTATCCGCCGGGATATTGATCCGGGTTTTTGTTTTCTCCCTGTCCCATGCGAATGGGTTTTGCCCGCGCAGCGCGAGTTGCGCGGGTTTTTCATGGCAGACGGGGGGCGCTTGTTTGAGGGAAAAACCGTTTAAAATCAGCGCCTGATCATTTCCCGGTATCGGCGGCATGTGGCCGGCTCCATCCTCGATCGCATCGCGCCGCCCGGCCGTTTGTCCGCCGCCTCGCATGAACGATCGGATGGCCCTGTATGCACCGTCCGTTTCGCCCAACATGTCCGATCCGCTGACCGTTTCCGTCTACTTTGTCGCTTCGCCGCTGCAGTATCTGGCGGCGCGGCGCATTGCCCAGCGTTTCGAAGCCGGCGCGCGCCAGATACTGGTCTGGTACAAGCCGGGATTGAAATCGGTCGTCAATTCGGACGAATGGGATGCCTGCATTTACATGTCGTGGCCGCGCTGGGAACCGTTGCCGGGGCCGTTCGGCCGGCATCGCCGCCTGCGCGCCAATATCCGGATGATTGCGGATCTGGTCGGTCGTTGCGACCGGCTAGTACTACATAGCGCCGTCTTCGATACCGAGGCAATCAATTATTTCATCGAGGCGCTTCCCGCTGCCAGCGGCGCGCGCGAAACGCATGCGCGCATCCTGCCGGACGGCATCATCAGCATTCGCCGCTATCCGCTGAATCTGCACAAGCGCATC
>DATDLO010000353.1:0-5722 GCA_036519215.1 Oxalicibacterium sp. | reverse complement strand
CATAACGGCGACCGCTATTTCCTGCCGCTGGGCGTATACGCCGATGCCGACGACAGCGCCGCCTCCGGCCTGCCGCAACAGCTGGCGCTGGCACGCGTGCGGCGCGACCGCCGCGTCGGTATGCTGACCGACGCCTTCTCGCTCGACGCATTCGCGCTGCGCGTCTTCGAACTGATCCGCGAGCAAGCAAGCATCGATACCGAAGACGGCAGCATCGTTTGCAGCACCACACCGCTGATCGAAAAAGTCGAACTGCCGGAGCAATGCGACGTGCGCCGCATGACGGTCGAGCAATCGAACAGCTCGCTGACGATCGCCGATACCGTCGTCGTCAAGGTGATCCGTCATCTGACTGCCGGCATCCATCCGGAACTGGAGATCGGCCGTGTGCTGACCGCGCGCGGATACACAAACGCGCCGACCATCCTCGGCGACATGACGCGCATCGGCGCCGACGGTACGCCGCACACACTGATCGTGCTGCAAGGCTTCATCCACAGCCAGGGCGATGCCTGGCGCTGGACGCTGGACACGCTGGCGCGCGCCTCGCAGCAAACGGACGGTGTCAACGGCGGCGCCAATCATGCCACCGCAAATACGGTTGCAGGCACAAGTACAAACCCGGGCACAAACCAGATCACAAGCGCGGAAACGCCGGAAATGGCCGAGATGGCCGATCCCATCATCGACCTGCTGCAGTTCGCCGCCACGCTCGGCAAGCGGCTGGCGGAACTGCATGCGGTGCTGGCGCAGGAATGCGACGATCCGGATTTCAAACCCGAGCATGCGATCGAGGCAGACTGCGAGCGTCTCGCGCAAAACATCAAGCAACAGCTGGAACGCGCACTGGTGCTGCTGCACGAAAACGAAGCGCTGGATACGGAATTTTTCGAGATGGCCGACCGGCTCTACCAAAGGAAAGATGCGTTGGCCGCACTGGTCGATCACCTTGCCGAACAGGCAGTCGGCATGCTGCGCACGCGCATTCATGGCGATTTTCATCTGGGCCAGGTGCTGGTCGCATCCGGTGATGTCTACCTGCTCGATTTCGAGGGCGAACCGCAGCGCTCGCTGGCGCAGCGGCGCGAGAAGAACAGCCCGTGGCGCGACGTCGCCGGCCTGCTGCGCTCGTACGACTACGCCGCCTATTTTTCGGCCAACAGCGCGCCATCCGATCTCGGCGAAGTCGCATTGGCGCGCCGCCAGAAAATCCTGCAGCGTTACGTGCCCGAATCGCGTGCGGCCTTTCTCGATGCCTACGCCGCGATCGCTCCCGACACCACCGCCTCCGACGTGCTGCTCGACCTGTTCACGCTGGAGAAGACCGCCTATGAAGTCTGTTACGAAGCAGCCAACCGGCCGACCTGGCTGCCGGTGCCGTTACGCGGCCTGAGCGAACTGGCCGACCGGCTGCTGAAACAGGAACAGCAGGAAAGACAGGAAAAATGAAGATGTCCGACGCTTTCAACGTTTCTCTCGCGGCACCCACGGCGGTTTCTGCCGCCCGCGACACCCACGCCACTTCCGCCAGCGACGATGTCGTCCTCGCGACAACGCAGGGACGGCTCGCCGATCCGTTCGCCTTCCTCGGTCCGCACAGGAACGGCGATGTGATCGAAGTGCGCAGCTATCAGCCCGGCGCAATCGCCGTGCGGCTGCACACGAAGAATGGCTGCCACGCACTCGAACAGATCGCCGACACCGGCGTATTCGTCGGCACATTGTGCAAAGCCGCACATGACAAACCGGCCGAATTTCCACCCTATACGCTGCAAACCGACTGGCCGCATGCCGATGGCGACATCACCACTTTCGAGTCCGAAGACCCGTATGCCTTCGGCTTGCTGCTCGGCGATCTCGATCTGCACCTGATCGCCGAAGGCCGTCATCGCGAACTGGGCCGCTGCCTGGGCGCGCTGCCGATGACGATAGACGGCGTGGCCGGTACGCGCTTCGCGGTGTGGGCACCGAATGCGCAACGCGTGTCGGTGGTCGGCGATTTCAACGCGTGGGACGGCCGCCGCCATCCGATGCGCTTGCGTGCGCCGGCCGGCGTCTGGGAAATCTTCATCCCGCGCCTAAGCGCCGGCGAACGCTACAAGTACGAATTGCTGGATGCGCATGGCCGGCGGCTGCCGCTGAAGGCCGATCCTGTCGCGCGCGCCACCGAACTGCCGCCATCGACCGCATCCGTCGTCGCACCGGCCGCGCCGTTCCGCTGGAGCGACGAGGCGTGGATGAAAACGCGCACCGAACTGCCCAGCCTTTCGGCGCCCTTGTCGATCTATGAAGTGCATGCCGGTTCCTGGCTGCGTGTACCGGAAGAAGAAAACCGCAGCCTCGACTGGCACGAACTCGGCGATCGCCTGATTCCCTACGCACTGGAGATGGGCTTCACACACCTGGAATTCCTGCCGGTCATGGAACATCCGTTCGCCGGCTCATGGGGCTACCAGCCGCTGTCGCAGTTCGCACCGAGCGCGCGCTTCGGCACGCCGGCCGCCTTCGCCAACTTCGTCGACCGCTGCCACAACGCGGGAATCGGCGTGATCCTCGACTGGGTACCGGCGCACTTCCCGTCCGATGCGCACGGCCTCGCGCATTTCGACGGCAGCGCGCTGTACGAACACGCCGATCCGCGCGAAGGCTTTCATCAGGACTGGAACACGCTGATCTACAACCTCGGCCGCAACGAAGTGCGCGGCTTCCTGATCGCTTCGGCGCTGGAATGGCTGGAACATTTCCACATCGATGGCTTGCGCGTCGATGCGGTCGCTTCGATGCTGTATCGCGACTACAGCCGCAAGGAAGGCGAATGGGTGCCGAACATCTACGGCGGCCGCGAGAACCTCGAATCGGTTGCCTTCCTGAAGGAACTGAACGACACCATCGCCGCGCGCTGTCCCGGCGCGCTGATGATCGCCGAAGAATCGACCGCCTGGCCCGGCGTCACTGCGCCTGTAAAGAACGGCGGCCTCGGTTTCACTTACAAATGGAACATGGGCTGGATGCACGACACGCTGCGCTACATCGGCCACGATCCCATTCATCGCCGCCATCACCATCACGACATGACCTTCGGCATGGTCTATGCGTACTCCGAGCATTTCGTGCTGCCGATCTCGCACGACGAAGTGGTGCACGGCAAGGGTTCGCTGTACGGCAAGATGCCTGGCGACGACTGGCAGAAGCTCGCCAACCTGCGCGCCTATCTCGGCTTCATGTGGACGCATCCGGGCAAGAAGCTGCTGTTCATGGGCAGCGAATTCGGCCAGCTCGGCGAATGGAACCACGACGCCTCGCCCGAATGGCATCTGCTCGACGATCCGCGCCATCGCGGCGTGCAGCGGCTGGTGCGCGACCTGAACCGGCTGTACGTCGAAGAACCGGCGCTGCATGAAAGCGATTGCGAACCGGCCGGCTTTCGCTGGCTGGTCGGCGACGATGCCGCCCAGAGCGTGTACGCCTTCCTGCGCCTGAGCGCGAATGCGGCGCCGATGCTGGTCGTCGTCAACATGACCCCGGTGCCGCGCAGCGGTTACCGCATCGGCCTGCCGGATTTGTCCAATGCCTCAGTTAGCAACATCGCTGACACCGCGGCCAGCGATGCACGAGAAGCACCCGCCTGGGCAGAAATCCTCAACACCGACGCCGCCGTCTACGGCGGCAGCAACCTCGGCAACGAAGGCCGTGTCATCGTCACCGACCAGCCGGCGCACGGCTATCCGCAATCTGCCGCGCTGACGTTGCCGCCGCTGTCCACACTCGTTTTCAGAAAGCTCTCCTGAAATGACTCACGCCAGCCAAAGCCAGCACAACCAGCAATACCGCGCACGCATCCACAGCGGCAGCCCGTATCCGCTGGGCGCCACCAGCGACAGCCACGGCACCAACTTCGCCATCTTTTCCGCACATGCCGAACGCATCGAACTGTGCCTGTTCGATGCCGGCGGCAAGCACGAAATCGCACGCCACGTGCTGCCCGAATGCACCGACGAAGTCTGGCACGGCTACCTGCCCGACGTGCAGCCCGGCCAGCTGTACGGCTATCGCGCCTACGGCCCCTACCAGCCGGAACACGGCCATCGCTTCAATCCGAACAAGTTGCTGATCGATCCGTATGCGAAACGTCTGCACGGCCAGTTGCGCTGGAGCGATGCGCTGTACGGTTACCGCGTCGGCGGCACGCGCGGCGATCTCAGCTTCGACCGCCGCGACAGTGCGCAGGCCATGCCGAAATGCGTGGTGGTCGACGACAATTTCCACTGGGGCCATGACACGCCGCTGAACAAACCTTGGGAGCGCACCGTCATCTACGAAGCGCACGTGCGCGGCATGACGATGCGCGCCGGCTGGATCCCGGCAAACGAACGCGGCACGTTCGCCGCGCTGGCCGATCCGGACGTGATCGATCACCTGGTCAAGCTCGGCGTCACTTCGATCGAACTGCTGCCGGTGCACGCCAATGTGCAGGATCGCCGCCTGCTGGAAAAAGGCCTGCGCAATTACTGGGGCTACAACACGCTGTCCTATTTCGCGCCGGAGCCGTCGTACCTGTCCGACGGTTCGTTGAACGAAATGCGGCGCGCGATCCATCAACTGCATTCTGCCGGCATCGAAGTAATCCTCGACGTCGTCTACAACCACACTGCCGAGGAAAGCGAACTCGGCCCGACGCTGTCGTTCCGCGGCCTGGACAACTGCAGCTACTACCGGCTGCTGCCGGATCGCCTGCGCCACTGCATCAACGACACCGGCTGCGGCAACACGGTCAACCTGTCGCATCCGCGCGTGATTCAGCTGGTGATGGATTCGCTGCGCTACTGGGTGCAATCGTTCCACGTCGACGGCTTCCGCTTCGATCTGGGCGTCACGCTCGGCCGCGAGATTCACGGCTTCGATCCGGGCTGCGGTTTCTTCGATGCACTGCGGCAGGACCCGGTGCTGGCGCAGACCAAGCTGATTTCCGAACCGTGGGACATCGGCCCCGGCGGCTACCAGATCGGCAATCATCCGGCCGGCTTCGCCGAATGGAACGGCCGCTTCCGCGACGACGTGCGCCGCTTCTGGAAAGGCGATGCCGAGATGCGCGGCGCACTGGCGGCACGCCTGCTCGGCTCGTCCGACCTGTTCGCGCACCATCGCCGCCGGCCGTGGGCCTCGGTCAACTTCATCACCGCGCACGACGGCTTCACGCTGCAGGACCTGGTCAGCTACAACGACAAGCACAACGAAGCCAATGGCGAGGACAACCGCGACGGCGGCAACGACAACGAAAGTTTCAACTGGGGCGCCGAAGGACCGACCGACGACGAAGGCGTCCTCGCCACGCGCGAGAAGGTCAAGCGCGCGATGCTGATGACGCTGTTTTTCTCGAACGGCACGCCGATGCTGCTGGCCGGCGACGAATTCGGCCGCACGCAGCACGGCAACAACAACGC
This sequence comes from Oxalicibacterium sp., assembly GCA_036519215.1. Taxonomy (GTDB): domain Bacteria; phylum Pseudomonadota; class Gammaproteobacteria; order Burkholderiales; family Burkholderiaceae_D; genus Oxalicibacterium. The sequence continues at coordinate 281 of DATDLO010000353.1, read as the reverse complement.
CTACTGCCAGGACAGCGAGATCGCCTGGATCAAGTGGCAGGAGGCCGACCTCGAGCTGATGACCTTCGTCGCCTTCCTCACCCGGCTCCGCCGCGAGCACCCGGTGCTCCGCCGGCCGCACTTCGTGCGCGGCCGGCCGATCCAGAAGTCCCGCACCCCGTCCCGGAACCGGCCGTTCCACTCCGTCCACTGTGGAGCGAAGCCGCCGACCCGGTAGCCGTCGCCGGTGGCGTCCCAGGGCTCGGCGATCAGCTTGCACCTGGCCAGCACCGGGTCGGTCG
>DATDLO010000352.1:0-3396 GCA_036519215.1 Oxalicibacterium sp. | reverse complement strand
ACGGGAAGACGCGTGATGCAGTTACTGTGTGGCGCGGTCATGCTGGCCGGCGGTTGGCAGGCAGCACATGCGCAGGTCGCCAGCTTCGATTGCGCGAAGGCAGCGACGCCGACCGAAAAGATGGTCTGTGCAACGCCATCGCTGGGTGCAAAGGACGTGCGCGTAGCCAGCTATTACGAGGTGCTGCAGGATATTCCCCCCGCTGTCAGCGGCATGGTCTTCCGAGAATTCCGCGGTTACCAGCGCCGGCAGCAGGCAGTCTGGCTGAAGACGGTGCGCGATCCCTGCGGCGATCGTGTCGATTGCCTGCAACGTGCCTATGACGATCGCCTGCTGGCACTGAAGGATGTAATGGCGAAGAACCTGGGGCTGACCTACGGCCGCATGTGCGACGGCAATTGAGCCCGCGATTCGCCGTCAGATGTCATTCTTCCGGCCGCGCATACGCATACTTGCGCAGTTCTTCCAGCGGCACGACATCCAGCATTTTCAAGTTCGTGCTTTCCAGCACGACGGCCGGTGCCACACCGGCTCGCCAGGCCTCGACCCAGCGGCTGGCGCACAGGCACCATTGATCGCCCGGCTGCAATCCGGGAAAACCCCATTCGAGGCGTGGCGTCGACAGGTCGTTGCCGCATGAAATACTGAAGGCGAGAAAGGTCGCCGTCATCACGACGCAGACCGTATGTTCGCCCTTGTCTTCATCGCAGGTACGGCAGCAGCCGTCGCGGAAGAAGCCGGTCACCGGCTCGAACGAGCACGGCACCAGCGGTTCGCCGAAAACATTTCTTGCGGCGGGTAAATGTTGCATCGGTTGCGTCATCTTCATCAATTGATTGCATCTCTCGAACCGGCAACTTTATCACGCGATGTTCAGCGTCGTTGCTCCAGGCCGGGCGCATGTCTTCCGGCTCGATCTCGATCATTCTGGTGTCGGTGAAAATTTCGTACAAGTGATGGTGGCCGCGTGATGGCCGTGAAAATCTGGACAGGAGAACATGATGAAGAATGCTTATTCCGCGATGGCGGTCGGCATGGCAATCGGTATCGGGATCGGTTCGGTCATCGGCGCTGCACTGGATAACGCACCATTCGGCATCAGCGTCGGTATTGCCGTCGGTGCAGCGGCGGGCTATGCCTATGCCGTTCGCAAGGGCAAGTGAAATCGCCTTGTCGAATTGCTTATGCCGGCTAGCCGTTCGTACTCATGTGACTGTCACCAGAAGTTCGCCACCGGCATGACGATGCCGGTGAAGACGCTCCAGTCCTGCGACGCGTTGTTCAATCCTTTCGCCACGCCGAAATCGATCGCCAGGCGCGGCGTCGGGCTGTAGGTCAGTGCGGCCAGTGCCAGTGCGGTGTTGCGCGTGCCGCTCTGGTGCGTGCCGGATACTTCGCCGGTCGCTGTCCATTTTTCCGCGAATTGCGTGGAGAACGACGATGCCCAGCCCCATTCGGTGCGGCCGGTCCCCGGATCGATCGCGCCCAGCCGTGTCGCGTTCAGGTTCAGGTCCATGTGCAGTGCGCCGAGATCCTTGCTGTAGATGCCGTTGAGCGTCCAGTCCGATTTGCCGCTGCCGATGCTGTCTTTTGCCGTCGGCGCCTTGGCCGTCAGTTCGACGCCGTAACCGGTCGTGTCGTCGACCAGGAAGGCGCGCTTCAATGTCACTGTCGTATCGCCGAAGCCGTCGTGCCGGCCGCTGTCGTCATGCGCGGAGACATAAGCATCGCCGCCCAGCAGCACGCCCCATTCGTTCGAGAACGCCAGCTTGAACAGATAAGGCAGGCTGCCGCGGCGATCGCCATCGTCCTTTTCCGACAGGCCGCCGATTTCGAATTCGAGTTGCCCGGGCGCCGGCAATTGCGCCGGTGAGGCGACCGACGGCCGGTAAGGCGTGACGGGAGGAAGATCGTCGGCCCATGCGGGCAGCGTGCAGCAAAGAGTGGCAGTGAATGTCAGGCGGGCAGCGAGCATGCGATGGCAATCTGCGGAGGAGAATGCATCGAGTGTAGCGGCGCATGGCCGGACGGGCAATGTCCGGCCTGCGCAACTTGTCAGGCGCCGTTTTCGGGTGCGCTGCGCAACGGGAAAGCCGGCAGCGTATCGTTGTCGTCGCCGAAGCGCAGCACCGTGTGCGGATACGGCAGTGCGATGCCGGCCGCGTCGAAGTGCTTCTTGACGAGTCGGTTGAACGCACGTTGCACCGGCCATTGCATGCCAGGCAGCGTCTTGATCAGCACGCGGATGTTGTAGCCGCGTTCGTGCAGCGAGGTCACGCCCGGGATCTCGATATCGGCCATCACGGCTTTCTCCATCTCGGCATCCTGCATCAGTTCGGCAAAGGCATTGCGCAGCTGCGTCATCGCCTCGTCCACGTTCTCGCGATACGGCACTGCATATTCGCCGTAGTGGTAGGAGAAGTCGCGCGTATGGTTGGACACCTTGTCCACCGACGAGAACGGAATCATGTGGAAGCCGCCATCCAGCGTGCGGATGCCGACCGAGCGGATTGTGATCTTCTCGACCGTGCCGAAGATGCCGGCAACTTCGACCACGTCGTTCTGGTTCATGCCGTTTTCCAGCTGGATGAAGACGCCGGTGATGACGTCCTGCACCAGCTTCTGCGCACCGAAGCCGATCGCCAGGCCCGCCACGCCGGCACCGGCGATCAGCGGTGCGATATCGATGCCGATCTGCGACAGCACCACCAGGATCGTCAGCGTGACGATGGCGATCAGCGCCGCGTTGCGGAACAGCGCCAGCAATGTCTTTTCCCGCTCGCTGGGCTGGCCTTGGCCGGGCGCCGGGCTGAGGCGATGTTCGATGATGCTGGCCACCGTGGTCCATACCACAGTGGCGATCAGAAGGATGATGGCGACATGGACGACGGCCAGGATCACGGAGCGGCCGTTGTCCGAAGCGATCCAGTTCGCCAGGTTGAACGCATGCCAGGCATCGAGCACGACCAGTGCCACGACCAGCATTGTCAGCACATGGAAACCTTTGAGTGCGGGCGGCACGTAGGCATTGATGCGTGCCTCCAGCAGCGGCAGCCGTTCGCGCAAATGGTGCGACAGCACGATGCGGCGCGACAACGCGGCTGTGACGATGGCCGAAGCCAGCAGGCCGATACCGATGGCCGCCAGCGTCTGCAGCGTCGCTTCCGCCATGAACGGCAGCGCATCGTTCGGTGCGATCTGGCTGACCACCAGCAGCGCCGTGAAATAGGCGATGGCGGGCACGTGCCAGATGCGCGCCAGCATGCGCGTTAGCGTCGAGAAGAAGGCGGCGGACAGGCCGTCGGCGTAGCGTTCCATCCGCTCACGCACCGTATGGCGGTTGCGCCAGATCACGCGCACGGCATACAGATAGACGCCGAGAATGATCAGCACACC
>DATDLO010000351.1:0-2205 GCA_036519215.1 Oxalicibacterium sp. | reverse complement strand
CTTGTATTGCGCAGCCGTGACCGACAGGTCGAGCGCCAGTTGCTGCTTGACCAACGACAGCGGGCCATTGATCGACAGCGTGCCGCCGTTCGTGAAGCGCAATTCGCTGATGACCAGTTGTTCGCCGCGGAATTCGCTGCGCAGCGTGCCTTGCTTCAGGTCGACACCGGTATCGGTGAACAGCAGGCGCAACTTGTCGGCATCCATGCGGCCGGTGATGCGCGGATTTGCCACACTGCCGGCAAGTGCGACGTCGCCGTGCAGGCTGCCTTCGGTCACCAGCATCGGCGAGATCATCGGTCCCAGCCAGCCCAGCGTCGGCGCATCGACGCGGACGTTGCCATTCAGCGGCGCCTGCGACGCCAGCGTGAGGCGCTTGTCGCCGCTGCCCAGCGCACTCGTGAAATCGGCGGCGATGCGGCCGGTCTGCGTGCCTTCGGCGAGGAACTGCAATGCAAGGCGGCCGCCGCTTGCCGTTGCATTGGCTTGCAACATCGTCAGCCCCAGCTTGACCGGTGCATTGCCGAGCATCGACACATCGCCGCTTTCGCGTTGCAGGCTGAAGCTGCCGTCGAGCCGGTTGCCGAGTTTGAAATCCCATGCGCCGCCGACGGCGAGATCGGCGCTGATCGGCACATCCGGCCGCGCATAGTGGAGCAGGTCGTTGATCTGCAGATGATCGAAGCGGCCGCGCGTGGTCAGGCCGCGCGCATTGCGAATGAACTGCTCGATGGAAAAGACGGCATTGTTGCCGATGGCGAGATTGAAACGGTCGAGTTTCACTTCGTCTGCCGATACGGAAAGCGGTGCGGCCGCGGTCAGCTTCGCGTTCAGGCGGCCGTCGGCATCGAGGCTGGCGATGCGGCCTTGCCAGCGCGGCGTGCGCGCCAGATCCTGCAAGCCGCCATTGGCGGATAGCTTCCAATGCTGATCGTGCTCGTTCAGGACGAAATTCAGTTGATGCTGCGCGGTCGTGCCATTGACGATAAGACTGGCGTCGTCGGCATCCAGCGCACCGCCGGCGATGCCGTCGGCATGCACGTCGATTGCCAGCGGCGCATTCGGTTGCGCGGCGAATTTCGTCTGGATGGCGAGATTGCGCACCAGTTGTTCGCCTATGCGCAAGTCCTGCAGTTTCGTTTCGATGCTGGCGGCGGCGAGCGCTGCGGCTTTTTCGCGCCTGTCCAAGGTCAGGTCTCCCTTTCCTTGCAGCATGGCAGCCTGCAATTGGCCGGGCAGGCGCATGCGATTGCCGCTCCATTCCGCGACGAGGCGCGGCTGCTGCACGCTGCCGCGCACCTCGCCGTCGAGTTTCAGCGTGCCGCCGAAAGCGCGGCCAAGCTGCTCCAGTTTCGGCGCATCGAGATGGAAGGTTATGCGGGCATCGCTTTGTGCCAGTCGACCTTGCGCAGTGAATCGATTGTCGCCGGCACGTAGTGCAAGGGTGGACACATCCAGCGTTTCGCCGCGTAACTGGATGCGGCCTTCGCCGGACAGCGAATTGCCGGCCAGCTTGCTGTCGGCGATGCGAAAGGAGGCATCGGCCTGCATGGCCGGCTGGAGCGTGCCGTTGGCGGCGAATTCGCCGTTGAGCTGCAGCGCCGGCATTTGCGCAAAGTCGCCGAGATCGCGCAGATCGAATCCGCGTATGGTTCCCCTGGCGTCGAATGCCTGATTGCCGTCGAGCGCGATGCGAGCAGAGATATCCGCGGCGCTGTCGCCGGCGCGCAAGGCCATCTTGTCGACGGCTATCGTATTGTCGGCAACGGTGGCGTGCGCATCCAGCGTCTGCCGGTGCTTCTTCAACCGTTCGCTCAACGCAAGCGCAAAATCCTGTTTGCCGTCGGCGTGGTGCACATCGAGTTTTCCGGCCAGCCTGGTGGTGCGCATGCGTCCATCGATCTTCTGCAGGTCGAGCGCATCGGTCTGCAGCGTCAGCGTCAATGCGCTGTTGCGCAGTCTGCCGCTGCCGTTTGCATTGCCGGCTGGTTGCTGCGTGCTGCCGAAGCCGGCGGCAATGCGTCGAAAATCGAAGGCTTGATCCTGCTGTGTGAATTCGACACGTAGGCTGTGCAGCGGGATGCGGCCTTCGTCGTAACGTCCCGCTGCAGGATTGGCGACGGACAGCGTGCCGCTGCCGTTTTCGGTGGCATGCAGATCGACGTTCAGCGCAGTCTTCGGCAGGCCGGCGGCGATGACGGACAG
>DATDLO010000350.1:0-4165 GCA_036519215.1 Oxalicibacterium sp. | reverse complement strand
CGATCCGGCTTCGGCAGAAGCATTGGTTGCCCGCCTGAAACACAAGTTTCAGGAAAGCGGCATCCGTGCATCCATCGGTCACGCCAACCGCCATCCGCAACAGGGCCTGCATGCGGCATCCGAACAGGCGGATGCCCGCATGTATGCCGACAAGAAATGCCGCAAAAGCGGCACCACGGTATCGGCATTGCAAAACAGCACCATCAGATAAACTTTTCCGCGCATCACGCTGTCTGCTTCTTGGTGGCACCTGGTGCCGCATCACAAGGAGGAGACGATGACCAAGCCCCGCACCGGACAGGCACCGCCCAAACTCGATCGCGAGCAATTCCGCCAGCGCTTCACCGCTTCCTTCTACGATCCCGCTTTCAATGTCATGCGCGACGATATCGCACGCATCGAGCAGATCGCATGGGACAACTACCAGCAATCGCATAAATCGCCGATCACCGAAAAAGCCGGTCCTGGTTTTGCCGATCCCGATTACGATCTTTCCATCGAATGGCGCGCCACACGCGATCGGCTGCTGGCAGCGGAAGCGAAACAGAAAGATCCGGCCACACCGTCGCGCGTGCTGGTGATCTGCGGTGCTGCGCGCAACGACGGCAGTTGCCCCGGCGAGATGTCGAAGACCTTCCGGCTGGCACAGCTGGCGCAACATGAATTGCAAACCGCCGGCATAGCCGTCGACCTGCTCGACCTGAGCCTGCTGATTTCCGATTACGATCGCCACATCCATCCGTGCAAGGGATGCGTTTCCACCGCCATGCCCTTGTGCCACTGGCCGTGCAGCTGCTATCCGAATCACAGCCTGCACCAGACCAACGACTGGATGGCGGAAATCTACGAAAAATGGGTTGCCGCACATGCGGTATTGATCGTCACGCCGGTGCACTGGTACCAGGCGCCCAGCGTGCTGAAGCTGATGATGGATCGCCTGGTCTGCGCCGATGGCGGCAATCCCGATCCGACGCTGACCTCCGGCAAGGATGCCGAGATGGCAAAAGCCGTCGAACTGGCCGGCTGGTCGTATCCCAAACATCTGGCCGGCCGCACCTACGGCGTCGTCGTGCACGGCGACGTTGCCGGCATCGAAGGCCTGCGGCGCGCATTGTGCGATTGGCTGGACTGGATGGGATTGATCGATGCCGGCTTCGCCGCGCGGCTCGATCGTTTCATCGGTTACTACGAATCATATGCGGACAGCCATGCCACGCTGGATCGCGATACCGCCGTGCAGGAAGAAGTGAAGAACGTCGCACGTGCCGTCGCGGCGGCCGTCGGCGAACTGCGTGCCGGGCGCTTGTCGAAACCCGATGCGGCATTGCGCGATCCGCGTCCCAAGTAAGAACGTCCGAAGCGCGCAAGCGTGGAGAAGACTGCATAGCAACGACAGATGAAACCAGGTATACCGCCGGTGGCCGACATCCTGTTTCCCTTATGACAATTCGGACAAATCGCATAGTCCCGCCTCCCAAATAACTGTATATTCATACAGTAAATCATGTCATTTGGAGAGGTATGTCCTCCTTGCCCGTTCCCCTTTCGTTGCCGGATGCCGTCTGGCGCGGCGACCAGATGGGATCCTGTCGTTCGCAGACGATGCCATCCGGCCATGCCGCACTCGACAGCGAGCTGCCTGGCAATGGCTGGCCGTCATCGGCACTGACCGAATTGCTGCTCGCCGATCACGGAATAGGCGAATGGCGACTGCTCGCGCCGGCGTTATCTTCATTGACCGCGACCGGCAAGAAACTGATCCTGCTGGCACCGCCGTACACATTGCATGCCGGCGCACTGCATGCGCTCGGCATTCGGTTGAACAACATCCTTCTTATTGCAGCGAATAAGCAGAACGATCGTGTGTGGGCAGCCGAACAAGTATTGAAAAGTGCCAGCTTCGGTGCGTTGCTGTGCTGGTTTCCGCAGATTCGCAACGAACATCTGCGCCGCCTACAACTGGCAGCCACCGGTTGCGAAGGCTTGACCTTCGTTTTTCGCCCATCGACAGCGCAGGAACAATCGTCCCCTGCACCATTGCGTCTTGTCTGCCAGCCGGCACAAATGGGACGCCTGTCTGTCGACATCGTCAAAAGACGCGGGCCCGTGCTCGGCACACCGCTCGTATTGCCGTTATCGATACCGCACACGCTTGTACGCCCGCTGGCGGAAGCGCATGCCGCATCTCTTTCATCGTCTCCTTCCCATGCTGTGGATCGCGCTTCATTTTCCGCAACTTCCGCTCGACGCTCAACTGCGCTGTCGGTTTGAATCGGCATCCGGCCAACCCGATCCGTTGGCCTGCATACCGATCGCCATCAGCGACAACAAGCGCATCGGCTGGTGCAATACGCATGCCGAAGAAGCCGGTATTCAGATCGGCATGTCGGAATCGAATGCGCACGCATTGGCGCGTCAACTGCAATTGCTGCCGAGAGATCTGCACGCGGAAACCCGGGCGTTGCAGGAAGCAGGATTGTGGTCCTTGCACTTCACGCCACACGTCGTGCTGCGCCCCGCCGGATTGTTGATGGAAGTTTCCGCCAGCCTGCGACTGTTCAACGGAGCTTCTTCGATCGCATCGCAATTGCTGACAGGATGTGCCGAACTCGGCTTGCACGTACGCCTGGCAAGTGCCACGACAGCAACAGGAGCATGGTTGCGCGCGCAATGCAATGCATTGGCCAATGTCTTCGAACCTGATCTGCATCAGGCGCTCGATCCCTTGCCTGTCGCCGTGCTGGAATCCGTGCAACCTTATCTCGACACGCTGGACGGCATCAGCTGCCATACCATCGGTCAATTGCGACGCTTGCCGCGTGGGGGCCTGACCCGGCGTCTGGATCGTGCCGTATTGCGCGAACTCGATCGCGCCTACGGAGAAGAAGCGGAAGCCCATGCGTGGTTCGAAGCGCCCGTCAGCTTCGATGCCAGAATCGAACTTGCCGCACGCGTGGAAAATACGGAAGCGTTGCTGTTCGCCGCGCGCCGCATGCTGATGCAAATGACGGGCTGGCTGACGGCACGCCATGCTGCAGCGCTCGGCATCACGCTGGAACTGCATCACGAATCCAGTCGCCGGCGCGATCATCGTTCGACATCGCTGGCCATCGTTCTCGGCATGCCCAGTCGCGATCTCGATCATCTGACATTGCTGCTACGCGAACGGCTCGCACAATTGGAATTACCCGCTCCGGTCATCGAGCTGACACTGCAGACGGATCAGATCGTGCTGCAAGCCGCTCCCAACACCGAACTGTTTCCGACGCCGGCATCCGATGCAGAAAATACCGGCCGCCTTATCGAACGTCTGCAAAGCCGGCTGGGAACCGCTGCCGTTCGCCAGCTGACGATGATCGATGATCATCGTCCTGAGAAAAGCAGCGCGACACCGATCGTCACCGGCACATGCAACAAGCGATTTCGCGACGCCATTCCGCGCGAAACGGTACGCCCGACGTGGCTGTTGCCGCAACCGTTGCCACTCGCCACACGCCAACACAAACCGGTTTATCAGGGAATATTGACGCTGCTGACCGGCCCCGAACGTATCGAAGCCGGCTGGTGGGACGACGCCTTGGCGACGCGCGATTACTTTGTCGCACAGAACAAGCAACATCAATTGCTGTGGATCTATCGCTTGCGCACGCTGCATGAAGACACCGGCTCGGCCTGGTTTCTGCACGGCTTCTTCGGTTGACGCACATACGATCATGTCCACCTTTCTGTCCGGCTTGTTGCCCGCCTACGCCGAGCTGCATTGCCGCTCCAACTTCACTTTTCTGCAAGGTGCATCGCATCCGGAAGAACTGGTGGAGCGCGCCGTTGCATTAGGCTACGACAGTCTTGCCATCACCGATGAATGTTCACTGGCCGGCGTCGTGCGCGCGCACGTCAAGGCAAAGCAGCATGGCCTGCACCTGATCATCGGCAGCGAAATCATATTGTCCTGCGGCACGCGGCTGGTATTGCTTGCAACGAATCTCAACGGTTACGGCAACCTGTCCGAACTGATCACGCTTGGCCGCCGACGTGCCGATAAAGGCTGTTACACCTTGCACCGCGACGATCTCGATCCGCAGACGCGGAAGGAACCTTCCTTTTGCCACCTTGCCGGCTTGTCGAACTGCCTCGCACTGCTGATTCCGCAACGCCACCATAGCCC
>DATDLO010000349.1:0-17787 GCA_036519215.1 Oxalicibacterium sp. | reverse complement strand
GGCCCGGGCAACCTGCCGGCGCTGCTGGCGAAGATGGCCGACATCGTCGAGGGCTCCCGGGAGCACCTGCCGCTCTGGGTCGCCCGCGAGCTGCCAGCCAACGCCGAGGAGCTCAAGAACGACACGGTGGTCTGGCTGCGCGAGCACGCCGGGGACCTGCAGTCGATCGGCACCGAGGTCGGCCGGGCGCTGGTCCACGCGCTGATCGGCATGATCATCGGTGCCATGGCGGCGCTGTACGACACAACTGCCACGCCGTCCTACCGCCCACTGGCGGCTGCGCTGCATGCGCGTATCGTGGTCCTGCACCAGGCATTTCGCAATGTCGTGTTTGCGCAGGTACGCATCGCGGCGATCAATGCGGTGTTGACGGCGGTATATCTGCTGCTGATTCTGCCGCTGGCTGGCGTGGAACTGCCGCTGCGCAAGACGATGGTCATCGTCACCTTCGTGGTCGGCCTGTTGCCGGTGGTCGGCAACCTGATTTCCAACACGATCCTGGTCGTGATCGGACTGTCGCATTCATTGGGCATCGCCTTCGCATCGCTGCTGTTCCTGATGGGAATCCACAAGCTCGAATACTTTCTCAATGCACGCATCATCGGCCAGCACATCAATGCACATACCTGGGAGTTGCTGGTGGCGATGCTGGCAATGGAGGCGCTGTTCGGCATCCCCGGTGTGGTTGCGGCGCCGGTTTTCTATGCCTATCTGAAGCAGGAATTGTCCGCTCGCGGACTGGTCTGAAGCATTTATCCTGCAGTCGATTGCAAGCGGCGCAGGGCACCCAGACCCGCTTGCCGTCCGCTGGCGAAGCAGGCGGTGAGCAGGTAGCCGCCGGTCGGCGCTTCCCAGTCGAGCATCTCCCCGGCGCAGAAAACGCCGGGCATCGCATTGAACATCAGGTCATCGTCCAGCGCCTCGAAGCGGACGCCGCCTGCGCTGCTGATGGCTTCGTCGATGGGGCGCGGTGCGGTTAGGCAAATCGGCAGCGCTTTGATGGCCTGCGCCAGCAATTTCATATCGGAAAATGCTTCCTTGCTCAATGCTTCACGCAGCAATCCTGCCTTGACGCCGGCGATGCCGACGCGGCTTTGCAGATGGCTGGACAGCGACCGTGCGCCGCGGGGATGCGCAACTTCTTCCATCACGCGTTCGGCGGACTTGCCGGGTGCGAGATCCAGCGTCAGTGTCGCACTGCCATCGGCAGCTATGCGGTCGCGCAGGAAAGACGACAGCGCATAGATGAGGCTGCCTTCAATGCCGCCTTCCGTGATGACGAATTCGCCGTGCCTACTGCGCAGCGTGCCATCCGTGTCGATGCAACTGGCCGTCACGCCCTTGACCGGTTCGCCGGCGAAACGGGTGTGGAAATGTTCGCTCCAGTCGGCATCGAAGCCGCAGTTCGCCGGCTGCAAGGTAGCGGTGTCGACGCCGCGCGCAGCCAGTAATGGCAGCCACGCGCCATCCGATCCCAGCCTTGCCCAACTGCCGCCGCCCAGCGCGAGGATGACGACATCGGGTGCGACCTGTAATTCGCCGTCCGGCGTGGCGAAGCGCAGGCGGCCCGCATCGTCCCAGCCGAGCCAGCGATGGCGCATGTGGAAGTGCACGCCGTTGTCGCGCAGACGTTTCAGCCATGCGCGCAGCAAGGGCGCGGCTTTCATGTCGGTCGGGAAGACGCGGCCGGAACTGCCGACGAAGGTCTCGATGCCGAGTTCGTGTGCCCATTTGCGCAGTGCGCCGGCGTCGAACGCCTGCAGCATGGGCGCCAGCCGGTCGGCACGCTTGCCGTAACGTGCGACGAAGGCTTCGGAAGGTTCGCTGTGCGTGAGGTTCATGCCGCCCTTGCCGGCCAGCAGGAATTTGCGGCCGACCGACGGCATCGCATCGTACAGGTCGACGCGCACGCCATGGGCGGCCAGTTGTTCCGCCGCCATCAATCCTGCGGGGCCGCCGCCGATGACGGCGACCGTGGAAGCGGTAGGGCGAAGCGATGGCATGCGATGGAAAGGAAGCGGACGAAGGCGCCATTCTATCAATGCAACGACGTATGGAACCCGGCGAGACAAGTAGTACGCTGCTGACAACGGGTGTCGCTGGCGTCGGCGATAATCGTTCCTCCACTTTTCCCGTTTTCCTTTTGCGACCGCTATCCGATGAAAACAGATATTCCCCGCTGCCGCTGGGCCGATCCGGCCAATCCACGCTACCTGAAATATCACGACGAGGAATGGGGCGTCCCCTGCCACGACGAAACGCGCTTGTTCGAAATGCTGAATCTGGAAGGTGCGCAAGCCGGCCTCAGTTGGTCGACCATCCTGAATAAGCGCGAATCCTATCGCGAAGCCTTCGATGGCTGGGATGCGGAAAAGATCGCCCGCTACGATGCAGGCAAGGTGGCCGAGCTACTGGCCAATCCCGGCATCGTGCGCAATCGCCTGAAGGTGGCGGCGGCGATCACCAATGCGCAAGCCTATTTGCGCCTGCGCGACGAGATGGGCGGCCTCGATCCGTTCCTGTGGGCTTATGTGGATGGCAAGCCCATTTTGAACAACCGCAAAAGCATCGCCGAGACGCCGGCGACCACGCCGCTGTCGGATCGCCTGTCGAAAGATCTGGGCAAACGCGGCTTCAAGTTCGTCGGTTCGACCATTGTCTACGCCTACATGCAGGCGATCGGCATGGTGAACGACCATGCGGCAGACTGTTTTTGCCATCGACCCGCAAGCAAGCAACCGGCATAATGTCGGAAGAAGGCTGGAAAATGGACGCAGAAGGCGGGAGATCGTCGAAAGGTGTCGACCGGCGGGATGAAAAAGGCAAAAAAAAGCCCGCGCGGGGCGGGCAAAGTCTATATCAAAGGAGGAGACATAGAGGAGACAGATGCAAGTATAGGGAGGGCGCGGGTTTCAGGCCAATTTCCTTTTCTGATATCCGTTATTAAAAATATGAATATCAAAAATGTGAACTCTGCGGCTTAACAAAACCGGTGCGGCGTGCCGATGACGCGCTGCAAATCCGGCGCGGGCAAAAAAAAGCCCGCGCAGATGGCGGGCTAAATCTATATCAAAGGAGGAGACATAGAGGAGACAGATGCAAGTATAGAGATTTATGCTTCACCGCACCAATTTCCTTTTCCAATATCTGACATATGTTTCATGAATATGACGATGGCCCTTGAATGTTGCCAAAATGTTACACGAAAACACTACCCAAGGTCCGGCTCAAGCCTGTCTCAGTGCGGTGGTTTGAGCCGGTAAAACAGGTTTGGTTCGCTGATCAGGTAAAGCATGCCATCCGGCCCCAGCGCCACGCCTTCCGGCTGCGGCATGCCTTCATTTGCCAGGGCGCGCAATTCCAGTTGGTTGGCGACCTTGCCGGCGGTATCCAGCTCGACGATACGCTGCGATTCTTCGCTCAACAGCAACAGATGGCCGTTGGCCTCGTTGACGTCGACGGAGGCGAGGTCGGTGCCGATACGCTTGTCATCCAGCCAATGCGCCAGATTTTCCACGCGTATCTCCACGCGGCCGGTCCGCAGGTTTTCTCCCAGGCCGCTGATGCGGTACAGGCCGCGCGGCGAATGCTCCTTGCCGATATACAGCCAATCGTGGCGTTCGTCGTAGCCCAGCCCTTCGAAACCGGCATTGTCGTGCTGGCTTCCCATGTCGAGCGCGAACGAGGTGGCGCCGCGCAAATCCAGTTCGGCATCAGCCTTGGTCGGCAGCGTGGCGACGAGGATGCGGCTGTCGCCTTCCTCGCTGAGGGCGATGCGGTTGTTGCCCAGATAGGCGACGCCTTCGACATCGGAGGCGTGGCGCAGGCGGTGGCGGTGCAACACATGGCCTTCGAGATCCATCGTCAGCAGCGTGGCAGGACGGTTGACGACGGCGATCAGCTGTTTGGCTTCATGGTTGAAGGCCAGGCCCGAAAGATTGCGATCGATGCCGTCGACGACACGACCGTCGATGTCCATCCGGTATGTCTGCAGCGGCAGGCTGCCGGTCTGCGGTGCGGAGGCAATCTGGCTCGGGCGCATGTCGCGCCACCAGAGATAAAGTTGGTTGTCGACATGATAGAAGCGGATGCCGATGTAGACGGCGATGCCGAGCACTACCAGCAGCGAGCCGGTAACCAGCCAGCGCAGTGCGTGCGGTAGAAAGAAGCCGAGGGAATACGAAGGTTTGACGTGTTTCAAAAGAAGGCCTTTGTGTCGACTGAATGTCGATCAGTCCTTCTTCTTGTTTTTCTTGTCCTTCTTGTCTTTTTTGTCCTTCGCCTTCTTTTTCTTCTTTTTCGGCGGCGGCGCCAGCATCGTGCCACGGCATTCCGGCGAGCCGCAACGGCATTCGTAGGCTTTCTTCAATGCCTTGGTTTGTCGCTCGTCGACGATCAGGCCATAGTCGTAATTCAGTTCTTCGCCGCGCTTGATGTCGCGCAAGGCGTAGATGTAGACGCGTCCCTTTTCCTCGCGTGCCTCGCAGTTGGGATCGCAGGCATGGTTGATCCAGCGCGCATCGCTGCCGTCGACGCCACCGTCGATCATCTTGCCGTTTTCCAGGCTGAAGAAGAAGGTGTGATAAGGATTTTCCGGATCCTGGCCGTGACGGCGATCGGCTTCCTTGTCGTTGATGCGTTCGCCCTCGTATTCGATCAGGAAGGTGTCTGCTGGGATGCCGCGCACGGCGAACACGCCGCGGCCATGGATGGGAGAGTTGCGTACGATGAACGGCAGTTTGCCGGATGCGGTAGTGCTCTTGCTCGGTTTGTTCATGAGGTTCGGTCGGCAGCAGAGGATGAAGCCGGGCCGATTGCCCGGGCGCGTCATTGTATCAATATGCGCGTCTCTGTAACACGCGTTCCCCTATATGTCATGCAATTGTCATGAAGGGGCGAAGTGCCAAGCCAAATGCAAATCGTGCAGGGCGTGTGCAGAGGGAAAAAAAATGCCGCCCGGAGGCGGCACGGACAGGACAGGATGAAGGATCAGAATTCTTCCCAGTCTTCGCTGCCATCGGCCAATGCAGGCTTGCGTGCCGGCGTTGCAGGTTTGAGGGCAGGCTCGTTCGCCGCCCTGGATGCCGGTGCGGCGATCTTTGCGGGGGCTGCCTTCGGCGCTTGCTGTTTTGGCGGCATCTGCTGCATTGACAGGGCCGCGTGCCTTGCCTCGGCGACGGGAACGGCCGTGGCATGTTCGTCGAGCCGGAAGATGCTGACGGCCTGCGACAGTTCGCCGGCCTGATCTTGCAGGCTCTGCGCGGCGGCAGCGGCTTCCTCGACCAGCGCGGCATTCTGCTGCGTGATCTCGTCCATCTGCGTGATGGCCTGGTTGATCTGCTCGATGCCGGAACTCTGTTCCTCGCTGGCAGCGGTGATCTCGTTCATGATGTCGGCCACGCGGCGCACCGAGCTGACGATTTCCTCCATCGTCGTACCGGCCTGGTCGACCAGCTTGCTGCCCGCATCGACCTTGGCGACGGAATCGCCGATCAGTTCCTTGATTTCCTTCGCCGCACCGGCGCTGCGCTGCGCCAGGCTGCGCACCTCGCCGGCGACCACAGCGAAGCCGCGGCCCTGCTCGCCGGCACGCGCAGCTTCGACGGCTGCATTCAGCGCCAGGATGTTGGTCTGGAAGGCGATGCCGTCGATGACGGAAATGATGTCGACGATCTTCTTCGACGACGCGTTGATCGAACCCATCGTATCGACGACCTGGCCGACGACATCGCCGCCGCGCACCGCGACTTCCGATGCGGTGAGCACCAACTGGTTGGCCTGGCGTGCATTGTCGGCATTCTGCTTGACGGTGGATGTCAGCTCTTCCATCGAGCTGGCGGTTTCTTCCAGCGAACCGGCCTGCGATTCGGTGCGACTGGACAGGTCGGCATTGCCGGTGGCGATTTCGGCCGAGGCGACATTGATCGTTTCGGTGCCATGCCGCACCGCGCTGACGGTGCGCGCCAGGCTTTCGTTCATATCCTTCAGCGCCTGCAGCAATTGGCCGGTCTCGTTCTTCGTTTTCACATCGATCTTTTGCGTGAGATCGCCGGCAGCGACGCTGCGGGCAACACGTACTGCATCATGCAGCGGCCGCGCAATCATGCGGATCAGCAGGAAAGCCATGCAGGCAGCAACGATCACGCCGAAGATGATGACGGCGATCGAGATATTGCGTACCAGTGCAAAGCGCTCCTGCGAATGCTGGTACATCTTTTTCGCTTCGCGCAACTGGATCTGGATCAGTTCGCCGACGCCGGTGCGTACCGGTGCGAACAGTTCTTCCATCGGGCCGTTGACGATTTCCGTCACGCGCAACACGTTGCCGCTGCGGGATGCTTCAACGGCAGGATGCAGCGCCTTGTCGTTGAAGATTTTGCGGTCGTTGGCGAACTTGGTAGCGGCGGCTTTTTCCTCCGGTGTCGCATCGGTTGCCATGTAGGCAGCGAAAGCGGCATCGACTTCCTTCTCGCGCTTCTCGATCGCATCCATCTTCGGTATGACCAGGTCCGGATTGCCGTAGATCGAACCGGACAGGTCGATCTGGTTGAGCATCACGCCGGCGATGACGGTGTTCAGTTCGCCGATCGGAACGGTGCGATCTTCGTAGACGCTTTTCAGTGCCTTGTTGGTGGTGTCGAGCGAGGTCAGCCCGAGCACGCCGGTTGCCACCAGCAGTGCAGAAAGCAGACCCATCACGAACAGCAGCAGGGATTTGATGGTGATGTTCTTGAACATGATTGTCTCTTCTATGTATGAAGTCTTGTTGCGGACTCCTATTTCGCCGATTTATTTTGCTGACTTATTTCGCTGGTTTTCAGCTTTCTTTTCGGCTTTCTCCGGATGCGAATGCGCCGTCGGCGCTTCGCGAACGTGCGGGCGCTAGAACGCCTCTTCTGCGACCAGTCCCATTTCCGGGCTGGCCATCAGTTTGTCGATGTCGATCAGGATCAGCATGCGCGAATCGATGGTGCCGATGCCGACGATGCAGGCGGATTCCATCGCGCCCTGCATGTCCGGCGCGGGACGAATCTGTTCCGGTGCCAGTGTGACGACGTCCGAAACGCTGTCGACCACCATGCCGATCACGCGGCCGCCGATGTTGAGAATCACGACGACGGTGAACTGGTCGTAGGTCGGCGCACCGAGGTTGAAGCGGATGCGCATGTCGACGATGGGTACGATGGTGCCGCGCAGGTTGACGACACCCTTGATGAAATCCGGCGCGTTGGCGATGTGCGTGACGGTGTCGTAGCCGCGCAGTTCCTGTACCTTCTGGATGGACAGTCCGTATTCTTCATTGCCCAGCCGGAAGGACAATACTTCCAGTGGCGATGCGGTGTCTGCGGTGGTGTTCATCTGCATTCCTTCCCTGTTTCGTCTCTTTCGGCGTTGCGTTGAACGCGGCTTTTTTATCAGATGCAAACATGAGGGTGCAGGCAAATCGTCATGGGACGAGATGCTGCAGAAGACTCGATTTCACCTTAATCAAATCGCTGTGCATCGTCAATCGATGACAATCAAGCAAGATCGCGCCGTATTGCTGCTCGCACGTGACGGTTTCAGAGGGAGAAGCGAGCATTCTTCACGCAATCCTCACATGGATGCGCAAACGCAAAACACTGTTAAATCGTATAAATCAATTCATGCGCAACAGATGTGTTGCGATTCGTGTACGCATTCCGCGTCCTGCGGCGCTTCTGCGTTATGCAGGACAAGGAATGCGTGGAGTGCGCTGGAGTAAAATGGCGCCCCTGTCGGCCGATACGACCCAGGCGGCAGAAGCGTGGTGATGGGTCGACTGGAAAACAAGCATGCTGCGATTGACCGATGTCCAACTCCCTCTCGATCACACCGAAGACGCACTCGTCGCGGCCATCGTCGCACGTCTCGGTATCGCGCGCGGCGATCTGATCGCGCACACGATCTTCCGTCGCGGCTACGATGCCCGCAAGAAGAGTGCGATCTCGCTGGTCTATACGCTGGATGTGGAAGTGCGCGACGAAGCGCGCGTGCTGAAACGCGCGAAGGGCGATCGACAGGTTTCCGTTGCCCCCGATACCAATTACAAGTTCGTCGCACAGGCGCCGGCGGGATTGACGTCGCGGCCGGTGGTCGTCGGTTTTGGCCCCTGCGGCATCTTCGCCGCGCTGCTGCTGGCGCAGATGGGTTTTCGTCCGATCATCCTTGAGCGCGGCAAGGTCGTGCGCGAACGCACGAAGGATACCTGGGGCCTGTGGCGCAAGCGCGAACTGAATCCCGAATCGAACGTGCAGTTCGGCGAAGGTGGCGCCGGCACTTTTTCCGACGGCAAGCTGTGGACGCAGGTCAAGGACCCGAAATTCTACGGCCGCAAGGTGCTGACCGAATTCGTCAAGGCCGATGCGCCGCCGGAGATCATGTACGTCAGCAAGCCGCACATCGGCACCTTCCGCCTGGTGAAGATGGTGGAACTGATGCGCGCCGAGATCGAACGTCTGGGCGGCGAATTTCGTTTCGAAAGCAAGGTCGACGACATCCTGCTCGACAATGGCCGTGTGGCCGGGTTGAGGCTGGCCGACGGCGGCGAACTCGTCACCGATCACGTCGTGCTGGCGATCGGCCACAGCGCGCGCGACACCTTCCGCATGCTGCACGCGCGTGGCATCTACGTCGAAGCGAAACCGTTCTCGATGGGTTTTCGTATCGAACATCCGCAATCGCTGATCGATGCCTGCCGTTTCGGTCCCAGCGCCGGTCACCCGATTCTCGGTGCAGCCGACTACAAGCTGGTGCATCACGCCAGCAATGGCCGCGGCGTCTACAGCTTCTGCATGTGCCCGGGCGGTACCGTAGTGGCGGCGACCTCGGAGCCGGGGCGCGTCGTTACCAACGGCATGAGCCTGTATTCGCGCAACGAGCGCAATGCGAATGCCGGCATCGTCGTCGGCATCACGCCGGACGATTATCCCGGCCATCCGTTGGCGGGCATGGAATTCCAGCAGCAGTGGGAATCGAAGGCGTTCGAACTCGGCGGCGGCAACTACAACGCGCCGGGCCAGCTGGTCGGCGACTTCATCGCGAACAAGCCCTCCACGCAATTCGGCACCGTGCAGCCGTCGTACAAGCCGGGCGTGACGCTGGGCGACCTGAATCCGTCATTGCCGTCGTACGCGATCGATGCGATCCGCGAAGCACTGACGGCATTCGACAAGCAGATCAAGGGTTTCTCGATGCACGATGCGGTGCTGACCGGCATCGAGACACGCACCTCGTCGCCGATCCGCATCAAGCGCGACGACAAGACGCTGCAGAGCATCAATACGCAGGGGCTGTATCCGGCCGGCGAAGGCGCCGGCTATGCGGGCGGCATCATGTCAGCCGCGATCGACGGCATTCGCGTGGCGGAAGCGGTGGCGCTCAGCATGCTGGAAACAGGCAAGCGCGGCGCTGCCTGAAAAGAAGCGCCGGCCGGCCAAGACAAATTACTAGCAACTACAACCAGCCGGATCGCTTGAAGCGGTAATACAGATAACTGCAGACCCCGCCCACCAACACGATGGCGGCCGGATAGCCGTACTTCCAGTCCAGCTCCGGCATGAACTTGAAGTTCATGCCCCAAAGTCCGAAGAAGGCGGTTGCCACGGCGAAGATGGCGGCCCAGGCCGCCAGCCGCTTGTTCACTTCGCTCTCTTCGATGGCGACCATCGACAGGTTGACCTGGATTGCCGTGGTGATCGTGTCGCGGATCGCGTCGACCAGCGTGTTGATGCGGTACAGGTGATCGCCGATGTCGCGGAAATAGTCGCGCGTGTCTTCGCAGATGGTCGGCACGCGCCCGCCATACAGGCGGCCCACCGCATCCATCAGCGGCGCGACGAGGTGCTTCATCATCACCACTTCGCGCTTCAGTTCGTACAGGCGTTCGATGTTGGCACGCTGCGAACCCTGTTCGAAGATCTTGCCTTCGATGGTTTCCAGTTCGGTTTCCAGCGTTTCGACGATGGGGAAATAGCGATCCACCACAGCATCCATCAGAGCGTAAAGCACGAAGGCGGAGCCCTTGCGCAATTGATGCGGTTCCTGCTCGCAGCGCGCACGCACGCCGAGAAAGCTGTGGCGGCTGCGGTTGCGCACCGACAGCACGTAGTTCCTGCCGACGAAGATATCGAGCTCGCCGATGTGCAGGCCTTCGTCCGTCATCTCGGCAGTCTTGACGACGGCGAACAGCGAATCGCCGTATTCCTCGATCTTCGGCCGCTGGTGGCCGTTGCGGGCATCCTCGACGGCCAGGTCGTGCAGATTGAATTCCTTCTGCATCTGCGCCAGTTCCGCCGGATCGGCATCCATCAGCGCGACCCAGACGAAGCATTTCGGATGCAACAGATAGTCGCTGATCTGGTCGACCGTGATGTCGGCCAGCTTTCTGCCTTCCTGATAGGCGACGCAGTTGATGAGCATAGGATGTTCTCCGGCCGATAATGTTGTAATGGTGCGGCGTCAGGTATGCGCAAGGATGTTGACCAGCGTACCAAAAGGATCGCGAACATAGAAGCGTCGTACGCCCCACGGTTCGTCGGCCGGCCCATACTCGATGGCGAAGCCGGCATTCTGCATGCGTGCGAGCGCTGCGTCCAGATCGTCGACTTCGATCGACAGCGCAGGAGCCGGCGTGCCGTTGCCGCCTTCGGTAGCGATGCTGACCTGCAGCGGGGCAGGTTCATGGCTGCCGTAGGTAGCGATCCAGCCGTGATCCATCAGCAGATCCAGTCCCAGCACATCCTGATAAAAAATCCGCGCCGGTTCGATATGCGTCGCAGCGATGTTGTGGACGATGCGTTTGACTTTCATGGCTGTCGCTCCTTCACCTGGCGCATGCTGCACGCGTGCCACCGCCTTTCCGGCAGCGCCGGTAAGCGGTTGCGTGCGCATCGAAGGCGGCGCGTGCCTGCTCGGGCGGCAAGGCCGCCAGCTTCTGCGCGAGCGTGCGGCTGACCTGAAAATGCTGGTAGTCGATAGGCGCATCCCAGTCGCCTCCCCATGTTGTGAAACCATGTTGCGCGAAAAGTTCGACGACGTCTTCCGCCATGCCGGCGCGCGCCGGTTTGCCCGGCCGCGCGGCAGCGCGATTGGCGTAACGGCTGCCAGCCGCCGGATGGAAGCGTGCGTTGCCGTCGCCGGTTATCTCGACGTACGGGTTCTGCACCGGATTGATGTCGATCGCCAGGCCATAGGCGTGCAGCGAGGGCGCGGTGCCGCCGGTAATGGCGCGGTCGTTGAAGGCGGATGTATTGTTGTCGCGCATCGCTGCCTCGTCATCGCCGCGGTAATGCATCATCGCGCGTGCATGCGCCAGCGGAAAGCGCCGCTGTAGCAAGGCATCGAAGATCGCCCGGACATGCGGCGCGGCGGCATCCAGCACGACGATTTCGCCGTCGTCGTGCCGGCGGCCGTCGAAATCCACATAGGTAAACTGCACGCGGCGCAGCCGGTTGCAGGGGACCGGCGAATGCGCGCGCAGCACGCCGGCGGCCTGCATGGCCGTGCAGCTTGCAGCATCGGGCTGGACGATGCTTGCGGTAACTGCGTCGCCGGCCATGGCCGGCAGGGCAGTCGACAGGCAGAAAAGCAGCAAAAGAAATCGGGGCGAAAGTCGGAACAGAAACATGGACATGTCTTTGTGCATGGCTGGCAAACATGAGGATATTGCCGCAGCACCATACACCATATCAATCCGGCCGCGCGAGCGGTGCAGCGTAGAATGGCGGTTTCACATCCTGCCGGTTTCACCCGATGACCATCCTGCTGTCCACGCTGAATGCCCGCTACACGCATGCCTCGCTCGGTTTGCGTTATCTGCTGGCGAACATGGGCGAATTGCAGGATCAGACGAAAATCCACGAATTCGTCATCGGCACGCGAGCGGTCGATATCGTCGAGCGTGTGCTGGAACATCAGCCGCGTATCGTCGGTTTCGGCGTCTACATCTGGAACGTCGAGGAAACGGTCAAGGTCGTCGCCCTGCTCAAGCGCGTTGCGCCGAATGTGACGATCGTGCTGGGCGGTCCGGAAGTATCGTACGAGACGGAAGCGCAGGAAATCGTGCGCCTGGCCGATTACACGGTCACCGGCTGGGGCGATGTGACGTTTCCGCAGTTGTGCCGGAATATCCTGCATGGGCCGAAGCCGCTGATGAAGATACACGCGGGTGTGCAGCCGCCGCTGGACGACATTGCATTGCCTTACGCGCTGTACAGCGACGAAGACATCGCGCATCGCACGCTGTACGTCGAAGCGTCGCGCGGCTGCCCGTTCAAATGCGAATTCTGCCTGTCGTCGCTGGACAAGACGGCCTGGCCGTTCGATCTCGACGGTTTTCTGGGCGAACTGGAAACGCTGCATGCGCGCGGTGCGCGGCTGTTCAAGTTCGTCGACCGCACGTTCAACCTGAATGTGAAGACCAGCCTGAAGATCATGCAGTTCTTTCTCGACAAGCTGGCCGCGCATCCGGACGATCCGGTCTATGCGCATTTCGAAGTGGTGCCCGATCACCTGCCCGATGCGCTGAAGGACGGCATCCGGCAGTTTCCTTCCGGCACGCTGCAGTTCGAGATCGGCATCCAGAGTTTCAATCCCGACGTGCAGGCGCTGGTCAGCCGCAAGCAGAACAACGACAAGGCCGCGGACAACATCCGCTGGCTGCACGAACATTCGCATGCGCACCTGCACGTCGACTTGATTGCCGGTCTGCCGGGCGAGGACATTGCCAGCTTTGCGCGCGGTTTCGATCGGCTGGTGGAACTGGGGCCGCATGAAATCCAGTTCGGCATCCTGAAGCGGCTGCGCGGCACGCCGATCATCCGTCATACCGAAGCCTACGGCCTGGTGTTCGATCCGCATCCGCCGTATGCGATCCTGGCGACCGATCGCATCACCTTTGCCGAGATGCAGGAACTGGTGCGTTTCGCGCGCTATTGGGATCTGGTCGCCAACTCAGGCCGCTTTGCGCATACGCTGCCGCTGATTCTCGGCGCGACGCCGTTCGCCCGTTTCATGCGCCTGTCGCAATGGCTGTTCGCGCGTACCGATGCCACGCATCGCATTGCGCTGGAGAGACTGGCCGCGCTGGTGGCGCAATGGCTGGCGGAAGAGGGAATGGATGCGGAAGCTGCTGCCGCGGTCGTTCGCAGCGATTATGCGGGGCAGGCGAACGTGAAAAAGGCGCCGGTGCAGAAGCAGACATTGCCGCAGCGGCAGGCGCGGCACATGGCGGCGTAGCCGGCCACGAATACGAACGTATCGGCGAAGATGGATGTGGACGTATCAGGCGGCTTGCCGGCGCCATGCCTCGATCAACTGACGGCAGGCCGATGGCGCGGATTCCAGCGGCACCGCCTTGTTGCCGTGGAAAATCATCAGCGCATACAGTTCGGCCAGAGTGTCGACTTCCGGCGACAACGCGCGTTCTTCGCCGGTGGAAGGGCGTGCGGTGCGCCAGTAATTGATCGCGTTTTCGAGTTCGGGCAGCGTGATATCCATCGGGCCATTGTACGCGGCGCGACTGGCAGGGTAAAACCGGTGACGATATGTTGCCGGGAAGAATAAAGAAGTAAAGAAGGCTAACGGGAAGGGGAAGAAAATGCTTGTCGGATTGGTTATCGTCGGCGCCATCATGTGGCTGGCGGTCTACGGCGTTGCCGTATTGATTGCAGCGCATCAGGTCGCAAAGCCGGCAGCCGGCAAGCGTCTGACGGCTGCGGCATTTGCCGGCAACGCCGCGCCTTATCTGATTGCGTTGCTGTTCAACGCCGTGATGGCAGTGCGTTACCAGACCGGCGCCGCGATGTTGGTGACCGGAACGATTGTCTCTTTCGCATTAACATGGATCGTCGTCGGGGTGACAAGAAGGCAACTGCACGGAAAAGATCGTTAGCATTTGAAACAATCGCGCACAATCGCACGTCGTCCGCGAATAGTGGTGAATTCGTGCGCGGTTTGCATGTCATAATTTTTCGGGCATGCCATCCGGCATGTTTTTGTCGTCGTAGCATTCTGCAATCAGGAGCCGAGTTTCCATGCGTCGCAGCCGGTTTTTCAAGCATATGCCGACGTCGCAGAGCATCCAGGAAAACCGCTTCCTGAAACCGTTCAGCGGCTATCTGCATCATCATTTTCTGTGGCAGTTCAATCGGCGCGGTGTGGCTGGCGGACTCGCTGTCGGATTGTTCGTCGGCATCCTGATTCCTTTCGCGCAAATCCTGTTCGGCGCGATCGGTGCAATTCTGGTGCGCGTCAATCTGCCGGTCGCTGCTTTCGCCACATTCGCCACCAATCCGTTCACGGTGCCGCCGCTGTATTACGCCGCCTACCGGCTTGGCCGCATGATGATCGGCGACGATGGCGCACAGCCGGGCGCGCTGAATCCCGGCATGGTCGACAAGGTTGCCAACCAGCAGGCCGAGGTCGGCAGCTGGTTTTCCAACCTGATCGACTGGGTGCAAAGCGTCGGCCCGCAACTGATGGCCGGCCTTGCCGTGATCGCAGTGGTCGCGGCGCTTGCCGGTTACGTGCTGGTCAACGTCATCTGGCATCTTCAGGCGCGCCTGCGCTGGCGCAAACGCCAGCAGCGCCGGGCAACGCGCTGACATGCACGTTTTTACTTACGGTTCGCTGATGTTTCCGGCGGTCTGGCGGCGCGTCGTGCGCGGCAGCCATCGTTCGCTGCCGGCCGTGCTTGACGGCTATGCGCGCCATGCTGTGCGCGGCGAACTCTATCCCGGCATCGTGCATCGTCCGGGCGCATCGGTGGAGGGCGTACTGTATCTGGATGTGAACGAGGCCGAGCTTGCGGTACTGGATGGTTTCGAAGGTTGTGAATACCGGCGCGAAAGCGTGATGGTACGAACGGCACACGACATGCAAATGGTGGCCGCCGACGCCTATCTGTTTTTGGCTGGTCATCGTCTGTCCGGCGAAGCGTGGGAGCCGCAGCATTTCCGCATGGCGCATTTCATTGCAGCCCATTGCGGCGGTACAGGCGAAACGACTGTCTGACATCTGAATAAAACGAAGGCCGGGCAATGCCCGGCCTTCGTTCCTTCCCTGTTCTAGCTTACTTCTTCTCGTGTTTTATATCGGCGTACGGCGTGTGCAACTGCACCGGGCGCGACGTCTTGGCACGCATGCGGATATTGATCAGTTCCACCACCAGCGCGAAGCCCATCGCCGTGTAGATGTAGCCTTTCGGAACGTGGTGGCCGAAACCGTCGGCGATCAGCACCACGCCGATCGCGACCAGGAAGGCCAGCGCCAGGATCTTGATCGTCGGATGGTTGGAGACGAAGCGGCCGATCGGATTGGCAAACATCATCATCATGCCGACCGACAGGATGACGGCCGCCACCATGATCTCGATGTGATCGACCATGCCGACTGCGGTGATGATGGAATCCAGCGAAAACACCATGTCGATTATCATGATCTGCAGGATCACGGCGGTGAAGGTCGCCTTTACGGTGCTGGATGTATGGCCTTCCTCGCCTTCCAGCGACTGGTGGATTTCAGCCGTGCTCTTCCAGATCAGGAACAGGCCGCCGGCGATCAGGATCAGGTCGCGTCCGGAAAAGCCCTGGCCGAGAATGGTGAACAACGGCTCGACCAGCCCGACCAGCCACGCCAATACCATCAGCAGGCCGATGCGCATGAACATCGCGATGAACAGGCCCAGTTTGCGCGCGAACTCGCGCCGCTCCTCCGGTAGCTTGTCCACCAGGATGGAAATGAAAATGATGTTGTCGATGCCGAGCACCAGCTCCAGGCCGGTCAGGGTGATCAGTGCCATCCAGGCATGCGGGTCGGTCAAGAGTTCGAGCATGGCAGTCTCCGTTGTATTCGCGATGAGGACGAAGCGTTCATCGGCGCAGCGTCGGACTCGCGATGTTGTAGTGGTTAAAACCGACGGCGGCCATGCGTGGAGCGGCATGGTAAATGAACATTAACAGCTTAAACCGATTGCGCCAATCCCGCGTTTGATTCCTGTTAAGGCCGGCGATGCAGGAAGGCGGATACGTTGGCGTCCGTGCCGCTGCTGATACCGTCGACTGCGCTGTCGATGCCCTCTCGACGCTCGCTCGACGCCCCTCAACGGTATAATGCCGGCTACCGATTTCACTCCTTTTTGATCCGCGCCGTTGCGGCGCGCACATCCCATGCTTGCAGCACAAAGACAACGCATTACCGAATTCTTCCAGGCAGCCGTCGCCCCGCTGGTAGCCGGCACCGAACTTTCTCCGAATATCGTGCTGGAACGCCCGCGCGATCCGTCGCACGGCGATGTCGCCTGCAACCTGGCGATGCAGATCGCCAAGCCACTGAAGAAGAATCCGCGTGAAGTCGCGCAGGCGCTGGTCGATGCGCTGCTGGCGAATCCGGCAGCAAAGGAACTGGTCGCTTCGGCCGAGATCGCCGGCCCCGGCTTCATCAACCTGCGCCTGACCGACGCATCGCGCCAGGCCGTCGTGAAGTCGGTGTTGCAGCAGGGCGCGGCCTACGGCCAAAGCGACGCGGGCGGCAACCAGCCGGTCATCATCGAATTCGTGTCGGCCAATCCGACCGGCCCGCTGCACGTCGGCCACGGCCGTCAGGGCGCACTGGGCGATGCCTTGTCGTCGCTGTACCAGTCGCAAGGCTACGCGGTCACGCGCGAGTTCTATTACAACGACGCCGGTGTGCAGATCGCCACGCTGGCGGCTTCGGTTCAGGCGCGTGCGCGCGGCCTGAAACCGGGTGCGGACGGCTGGCCTGAATCGGCCTACAACGGCGATTACATCCAGGACATCGCCGACGATTTTCTCGCGAAGAAGACGGTTTCCGCCAGCGACGGCATGCCGGTTACCGGCAGCGGCAACGTGGAAGACATCGAATCGATCCGCGCCTTCGCCGTCGCCTACCTGCGCCGCGAACAGGACCTGGACCTGCAGGCTTTCGGCGTGAAGTTCGACAACTATTTCCTCGAATCGTCGCTGTATGGCGATGGCAAGGTGATAGCCACCGTCGATGCGCTGGTCAAGGTCGGCAAGACCTACGAACAGGAAGGCGCGCTGTGGCTGCGCACCACCGACTATCGCGACGACAAGGATCGCGTGATGAAGAAGTCGGACGGCACGTTCACCTACTTTGTGCCGGACGTCGCCTATCACACGGTCAAGTGGCAGCGCGGTTTCAGGAAGGCGATCAACGTGCAGGGCAGCGACCATCATGGCACCATCGCGCGCGTGCGCGCCGGCCTGCAGGCGCTGAACATCGGCATCCCGGAAGGCTATCCGGATTACGTGTTGCACAAGATGGTCACCGTGATGAAGAACGGCGAGGAAGTAAAGATTTCCAAGCGTGCCGGTTCCTATGTCACGCTGCGCGATCTGATCGAATGGTCGACCGGCGAAACGCCGGAAGGGCAAGAACGCGACGTGACGCGCGGCCGCGACGCGGTGCGCTTCTTCCTGATTTCGCGCAAGGCCGATACCCAGTTCGTGTTCGACGTCGATCTGGCGCTGGCGCAATCCGACGAAAATCCGGTCTACTACGTACAGTACGCGCATGCACGCATCTGCTCGGTGCTGAATCAGGCGCAGATGAACATCGATGAAACCGCGTTGTCCAATCTCGATCTGTCGTTGCTGACGTCGCCGCGCGAAGCCGCCTTGCTGGCCAGGCTGGCCGAATATCCGGAGATGCTGCAAAAGGCGCTGGAGGAACTCGGCCCGCACCATGTGGCGTTCTATCTACGCGATCTGGCAGGCGAACTGCACA
>DATDLO010000348.1:0-7224 GCA_036519215.1 Oxalicibacterium sp. | reverse complement strand
CTTTCAGCGCGCCTTCCGATGCTTCCTTCATGATCGCGTTGACTTCCTCGGCCGTCGTGTCGCGCGTGGCGATGAAGGACAGGTCGACGATGGACACATTGATGGTCGGCACGCGGATCGCATAGCCGTCCAGCTTGCCGTTCAGTTCCGGCATCACGAGGCCGACGGCGGCGGCAGCGCCGGTCTTGGTCGGGATCATCGAATGCGTGGCCGAGCGAGCGCGGCGCAGGTCTTCGTGCATGACGTCGGTCAGTACCTGATCGTTGGTGTACGAGTGCACGGTCGTCATCAGGCCGTTGACGATGCCGATCTTGTCATGCAGCGGCTTGACCAGCGGCGCCAGGCAGTTGGTGGTGCACGATGCGTTCGAGATCACGGTGTCGGACGATTTCAATACGGTGTGGTTGACGCCGTAGACGATGGTCGCATCGACATCCTTGCCGCCCGGTGCCGAGATGATGACTTTCTTGGCGCCGCCCTTCAGGTGAGCCGACGCTTTTTCCTTCGTCGTGAAGAAGCCCGTGCATTCCATCACGACGTCGACTTTCAGGTCGCCCCATGGCAGCTTGGCTGGATCGCGCTCGGCGAAGACCTTGATGCGGTCGCCGTTGACGACCATGCAATCGCCGTCGACTTCGACGGTGCCGGGGAACTTGCCGTGTACCGTGTCGTAGCGGGTCAGATGCGCGTTCGATTCGGGTTTGCCGAGATCGTTGATGGCGACGATTTGGATGTCGTTCTTCTTGCCGCCTTCATAGTGCGCACGAAGGACATTGCGGCCGATGCGGCCGTAACCGTTGATTGCGACGCGGATGGTCATCTTCTTCTCCAGAAAGGGTTCAACTCAGTTTCAACTGCAAAACATTCTTTTCGCTGCCGCAATCCTGCTGCAGCCGGTCCAGATCGTGCCAGGCATAGCCGGCTTCGGTCAGTTCGAGGTCATCCCACGAAAACGGTTGTTCGACCAGCAACGCCGCACCGAGTTCTTCGAAAAACTGGCGCGCGGGTTTGTTGTCGGCAAGCACCCAGGTCAATAGCGACGATGCCTTGTGTTGCTGCATCGCCTGTACGACCAGCGCCAGCAGACGGCGCCCGACGCCGCCGCGCTGGGCGATCGGTTTCAGATAAATGGCGGTCAGTTCGGCATCGCAGTCCAGCTTGGACGGTGACAGCAGCATGCCGGAGGCAAAGCCGACGATCTCGTCACCGGCGGTCGCCACGAACACGGCGATGCCGGGGCGTTCCGCCTGCAGCACCTGCGACCACATCGACGCGCTGTCGTCGGCACGCATGTTGTCCAGATAGGTTTCCGGAATCACGCCGCGATAACTGGTGCGCCAGCTATCGACGCGCAAGGCAGCGATGGCTGCCGCATCGGCAGCCGTGGCGCGGCGGAAGCTGATTTCAGTCACGTCCGTTTTTCCGTTACGCCAGGACTTTTTTGACGGTGGCGATCACGTTCTCGACGGTGAAGCCGAAGTGCTTGAACAGCACGCCGGCCGGCGCCGATTCGCCGAAAGTGTCGATGCCGACTACACCGCCTTCGAGGCCGACGTACTTGTACCAGAAGTCGGTGACGCCGGCTTCTATCGCCACGCGCGGCACGCCCTTGGTCAGCACGCTTGCTTTGTATGCGTCGTCTTGACGGTCGAACACATCGGTCGACGGCATCGATACGACGCGCGCCGCCACACCGTGTTCGGCCAGTTGTTCGGCGGCTTTTGTCGCCAGTTCGATTTCGGAGCCGGTTGCGATCAGGATGATTTTTGCATCCTTCGCATCGCGCAGTACGTAACCGCCGCGTGCGATGTCGGCGATCTGTTCTGGAGTGCGTTCCTGGAACGGCAGGTTCTGGCGCGAGAAGATCAGCGTGCTCGGGCCGTTGTGGCGCTTGATGGCCTGTTGCCATGCGACGGCGGATTCGACGGTGTCGCACGGACGCCAGTTGTCCAGGTTCGGGATCAGGCGCAGACTGGAGACGTGTTCGATCGACTGGTGCGTCGGGCCGTCTTCGCCGAGGCCGATGGAGTCGTGCGTGAAGACGAACAGCGAGCGGATTTTCATCAACGCTGCCATGCGCAGCGCATTGCGGCTGTAGTCGGAGAAGGTCAGGAAGGTCGCGCCGAACGGCAGGTAGCCGCCGTGCAGGGCGATGCCGTTCATGATCGCGCTCATGCCGAATTCGCGCACACCATAGTTGATATGGTTGCCCGGCTGATTGGCGCGCACGGCGACGCTTTCCTTCCAGTTGGTCAGATTGGAACCGGTCAGGTCGGCCGAGCCGCCGAGGAATTCAGGCAGCACTTGCGCATACGCCTGGATCGCGTTCTGGCTGGCTTTACGCGTTGCGATGGTTTCCTTCTTGTCGACGCAGGCGGCGATGTAGGCATCGACGGCCTTGTCGAAATCGCCCGGCAGCTCGCCTTTCATGCGGCGCGTCAGTTCGGTTGCCTGTTGCGGGAATTCTTTCGCATAAGCTTCCAGCTTCGCGTTCCAGTCGCCTTGCGCCTTTGCGCCCTTGGCTTTTGCATCCCATGCGGCGTAGACGTCGTCGGCAATGACGAATGGCTCTTCGTTCCAGCCCATCGCTGCGCGCGTGGCGGCGATTTCCTTGTCGCCCAGTGCGGCACCGTGCACGTTGTGCGTGCCGGCCATGTTCGGCGAACCCTTGCCGATGACGGTCTTGCAGCAGATCAGCGTCGGCTTGTCGGATTTCTTCGCCTGCGCGATGGCAGCGTTGACGGCGGCAACATCGTGGCCGTCGACGGCGCGGATCACGTTCCAGCCGTAGGCTTCGAAGCGTTTCGGCGTGTCGTCGGCGAACCAGCCTTCGACATGGCCGTCGATCGAGATGCCGTTGTCGTCATACAGCGCGATCAGCTTGGACAGGCCCAGCGTGCCGGCCAGCGAGCAGGATTCATGCGAAATGCCTTCCATCAGGCAGCCATCGCCGAGGAAAACATAGGTGTAGTGGTTGATGATGTCGAAGCCCGGGCGGTTGAATTCGGCCGCCAGCAGTTTTTCCGCCAGCGCCATGCCGACTGCGTTGGTGATGCCCTGGCCGAGCGGGCCGGTGGTGGTTTCGATGCCCGGCGTGACGTCGACTTCCGGGTGGCCCGGCGTTTTTGAATGCAACTGGCGGAAATTGCGGATCTCGTCCATGGCCAAGTCGTAACCGGTCAGGTGCAGCAGCGCGTAATGCAGCATCGAGCCGTGGCCGTTGGAGACGACGAAGCGATCGCGGTTCGCCCATTTCGGATCGGCCGGGTTATGCGAATAATGATTTCCCCACAGTGCGACGGCAATTTCCGCCATCCCCATCGGCATTCCCGGATGTCCGGAGTTGGCCTTTTGTACTGCGTCCATTGCCAGCGCGCGGATCGCGTTGGCCATTTTGTTCGTCGGGAGCGTGGAAGTCATGTTCGATTGAATGGCTCGATTAAGTGGCGGATTAGGTGGCGAGTCGATTGGAAGTGCGTTGAAACGATCGATTTGCAGGCATGGGCGGGCAAAAACAAGCTTGAAAAACAGCCCTGCTGCAGAGCCGACTATTTTACCAGACCGGGGCCTCGGACTAAAATCGGCATCGCTGCCCGGATCGTCGATTATTCGGCTAACCTTTGCCGGTGCTGGACATGCAGAATCGACAACTTCGCCGGATCATTCCTAACCATCAAGAATCGCCCACGGACTTTACATGCCCCGTTTTTACTGCCCGCAATCGCTCGCCCTCGGCACCGTCGTCACGTTGCCGGAGGCTGTCGCACGTCATGTCCAGGTCGTGCGTCTGGCGGTTGGCGACCGTGTCACGCTGTTCAACGGCGAGGGCGGTGAATATACGGCCACGATTTCCGCCATCGAAAAGAAACGCGTAACGGCGGAAATCAAGCTGTTCGAGCCGCATGAAGTTGAATTGCCGTACGCGATTACGCTGGCGCAGGCGTTGCCCGAGGCGTCCAAGATGGACTGGATCGTCGAAAAGGCGGTCGAACTGGGCGTGCATGCGATCCAGCCGCTGGCATCGCAACGCTGCGTGGTGCGGCTGTCCGCCGAGCGTGCGGAAAAACGGCTGCAGCATTGGGCGGGCATCGTCGTCGCCGCATCCGAGCAGAGCGGCCGCAACCGGCTGGCGACGGTGGCCGGGCCGGTCGATTTCACGCAATGGATTGCACAGCAGGATCTGCATCCGCGCATCATGCTGAGTCCGCGTTCCGGACAGTCGCTGTCGGACTGGGCGCGCCATCATCCGCCGCAATCGGTGGCGCTGATGATCGGCCCCGAAGGCGGTTTCACCGAGCAGGAGGAAGCGCAGGCGCAGGCCAAGGGCGTGCTGATGCTGGACATGGGGCCGCGCGTGCTGCGCACCGAAACCGCCGGACTGGCGGCGGTAGCGGCGCTGAATGCGGTCTGGGGCGCGCTGTAACCGGCGCATCCACCGTCCGGAGCAGGGTGAAAGCATCTATAATTCAAGGTTTTGCGACGGTTTTCCCGTCAAATCCATACACGATTCGATGAAGGTATTTCGCGGACTTCCCAATGCTGCGTCGCGCGCGCCCTGTGCGCTGGCGATCGGCAATTTCGACGGCGTGCATCGCGGCCACCAGGCGCTGCTGGCACGCCTGCGCGAAGTGGCGTCCGGCATGGGCATCGAATCGGCGGTGATGACGTTCGAACCGCATCCGCGCGAATTTTTCGCGGCCCGCACCGGCGATCCGTCGCGTGCGCCGAAGCGCATTGCCAGCCTGCGCGACAAGCTGGTGTCGCTGTCGCACGCCGGCGTGGATCGCGTGATCGTCGAGCATTTCAACGAACATTTCGCCGCGCTGCCGCCACAGGAATTCGTCGAACGCATTCTGGTGCAGGGGCTGCACGTGAAGTGGCTGATCGTCGGCGAGGATTTCTGCTATGGCGCCAAACGCGCCGGCAATGTGCAGACGTTGATCGAGGCGGGCAAGCAGTACGGTTTTACCGTCGAGACGCAGCCGACCGTAACCAATGACGGCTTGCGCGTATCGTCGTCGGCGATCCGCGAAGCGCTTGCCGACGGCGATTTCGTCCGTGCCGAAGCCTTGCTCGGCCATCCGTATTCGATTTCCGGCCACGTGGTGCACGGCAAGAAGCTGGGGCGCACGATCGGTTTTCCGACACTGAACCTGCGCGTGGTGCACAAGCACCCGGCGGTTTCCGGCATTTACGTCGTGCAGGTGCGCGGTCTGGAAGACACGCCGTTGCCCGGTGTCGCCAGCATCGGCGTGCGGCCGACGGTGGACGACAGCGGCCGCATGCTGCTGGAGACGCATCTGTTCGATTACAACACGCCGTGCTACGGCAAACGGGTGCGCGTGGAATTTTTGAAGAAGCTGCGCGATGAAGAAAAGTACGTGGACCTGCCGACGCTGACTGCCGCGATCGAACGCGATGCAGAACAGGCGCGTGCGCATTTCCGCCAACTGGCAGATGCCGCGACATCCGCCACCGACCGAATTTGACGATCGAACGCATTCACCCACCCGTTCGTTCGATCCACAGAATCCCAGAAAAAGAAATTTCCCATGTCCGACAAGCCAAACAAACCGGCCGACAAGGCAGCCAGCAAATACCCGGTCAACATGACCGATACGCCGTTCCCGATGCGCGGCGATCTTGCCAAGCGCGAACCGCAATGGATCAAGCAGTGGCAGGAGCGCAAGGTCTACGAAAAGATCCGTGCTGCGTCGAAAGGCCGTCCGAAGTTCATCCTGCATGACGGCCCGCCGTATGCGAACGGTGACATCCACCTCGGCCATGCGGTCAACAAGATACTGAAGGACATCATCGTCAAGTCCAGGCAGTTCGACGGCTATGACGCGCCTTACGTGCCGGGCTGGGATTGCCACGGCATGCCGATCGAAATCCAGATCGAGAAGCAGTTCGGCAAGAATTTGCCGACCGCGGAAGTCATGACCAAGGCGCGTGCCTATGCCAACGAACAGGTCGAACGCCAGAAGGCCGGCTTCGTCCGCCTCGGCGTGCTGGGCGAATGGGACAATCCGTACAAGACGATGAACTTCGGCAACGAAGCCGATGAAATCCGCGCGCTCGGCACGCTGATGGAAAAGGGCTACGTCTATCGCGGCCTGAAACCGGTCAACTGGTGCTTCGACTGCGGCTCCGCGCTGGCGGAAGCGGAAGTGGAATATCAGGACAAGCGCGATCCGGCGATCGACGTCGGCTTCCCGTTCGCGGAGCCGGAGAAGGTCGCGAAAGCGTTCGGCCTGCCGAAGCTGCCGGTCGATAAAGGCTACATCGTCATCTGGACCACGACGCCATGGACGATTCCGTCCAACCAGGCGCTCAACGTGCATCCGGAACTGCGCTACGCGCTGGTGGAAACATCGCGCAACAATGCGCCGCTGCTGCTGATTCTCGCGGCAGACCTGGTCGAAGACGTGCTGAAGCGCTACGGCTTCGAAGGCAAGGTTGTCGCGACCTGCGACGGCGCAGCATTGGAAGGCATCCGTTTCAAGCATCCGTTCGCCGACGTCGATCCCGGCTACAACCGCACGTCGCCGATCTATCTGGCCGACTACGTCGCCGCCGACAGCGGCACCGGTATCGTGCATTCGGCGCCGGCTTATGGTGTGGACGATTTCATCTCGTGCAAGAAGCACGGCCTGCGCGACGACGAAATCATCGCGCCGGTGATGGCCGACGGTAAATACGCATCGTGGCTGCCGCTGTTCGGCGGCATGACGATCTGGGAAGCGTCGAAGCCGATCTGTGCCAAGCTGGACGAAGTCGGTTCGCTGTTCAAGCTGGTGATGTTCGATCACAGCTACATGCACTGCTGGCGCCACAAGACGCCGATCATCTACCGCGCGACTTCGCAATGGTTCGCCGGCATGGACGTGATGCCGAAAAACCAGGGAGCGACGCTGCGTGAAACCGCACTGGCTGCGATCGAGGAAACGCAGTTCTTCCCGGGCTGGGGCAAGGCGCGCTTGCACGGCATGATCGCGAATCGTCCGGACTGGACGCTGTCGCGTCAGCGCCAGTGGGGCGTGCCGATGGCGTTCTTCGTGCACAAGGAAACCGGCGATCTGCATCCGCGTACGCCTGAGCTGCTGGAACAGATCGCGCAGCGCGTCGAAAAGGAAGGTATCGAAGCATGGCTGTCGCTCGATCCGAAGGAATTGCTGGGTGCCGACGCCGATCTGTATTTGAAGAACCGCGATACGCTGGACG
>DATDLO010000347.1:0-7851 GCA_036519215.1 Oxalicibacterium sp. | reverse complement strand
CCGTTCTACAGCTTCAAGGACATCAACTATCGCAAGTCGGTACCGTTCATTGCAATTTTCCTGATTGTTCTGGCGCTGGTGGCGATAGCGGGCGATCCGCCGAAAGTATTGTTCGGCCTGTTCATCCTGTACGGCCTGTCCGGTTACGCCGTCTACTTCTGGCGGCTGGCGAAAGGCAAGCCGGTCAGCATCGTGCAAACCGAGATGGAACACGACGATCACGCTTGATCGATTGCTGCGCTCCGCGAGTTGCCGCGCGAGCGCAAGTCTTGGTGGCGGGATCATTTGCTTCCGCCACGAGGCTATCTCATTCTTGATTCTCTGTGCCTGGCCTGCACTAGAGATTCCCGTAGAGCTTCCTGCCTGAGCTGAATTCCTGATCGAGGACATTGCATTGCGTAATGGCAATGATGTCGCCCATTGCGTGCGTCAGCGTACAGAGCATTGCCCTGCGGATGCATAAAATGTTTCCCATCGCGATCATGGCGGCGGGGAGACGGAGATGGATGGCACAGGCAATGCAGGAAGGGCAAAGCCGTTTCGATTATTCCTGATGAGCGGCATATTGGTCACGTTCACATTGGTCGCCGTGATCGGCATCATTGCATGGGTGCCTTTAATCCCTGAAGCGGTGGCCGTCGATGCCGCTAATGCAGAGTTTTCCGAATACATCGTCTTGCATGAGTCCTGGCATTCCGTCGCGGCAACCTCCCGTTTTGCTTTCTGCAATCGTTGAAGGAAAAACCGAAGCAGCAATTGCATGCAACTGCCGATAGCGTTTTTCCGGTGACCTTCATATGTGCGCTGTCGAACAGAGCTGGCGTACGTTTTCCCCCATAGTGAATTTCATTCGCCGGTGCATAGCACGCATCGGTTTCCTCAAATCGCGCCAGCGTGTCTATTTTCCCGAGCCACACCGGCGACGCCGGACACAAATGTGTTCGAGCGATTTTCTGAAAGGACATGATCATGAAAGATAGCGAAGTGATTTCAACCTTGAACGACCTGATCGAAACCTGCAAGGATGGCGAAAAAGGATTCAAGACCTGTGCAGAGGATATTGCGGACAGTCAGTATCGTCAGCCGTTCCTTACGCTGGCAACCAGCTGCTCGGCCGCAGCGCAGGAGCTGACGGGGCTGGTATTGGCTCGCGGTGGCGATCCCGAGACCCGTTCCAGTTTGAGCGGAGCCTTGCATCGCCGCTGGGTGGATATCAAGTCCGCAATCATGGGCAAGGACGATGAAGCCATTCTCAACGAATGCGAACGCGGCGAGGATGTGGCGAAGAAGAGCTATGCGAATGCGCTGGAGAAGGATCTTCCTGTCGACGTGCGCGCAGTCGTGGAACGCCAATACCAAGGTGTGTTGAAGAATCATGACATCGTCAAGACCATGCGCGATCGAGCTCGTGTAGCAGCGACGTAGATCGTTTCTTTGTGATCTGCTTCCAACAATTTTGATATCGGCCTGGATATCAACCCGGATATGGAGGAGTGTAACGATGATGGATACGAAACTGGATGATGTCAGCAAGGATCTGAAAACCCTGTCGAAGGATGCCAAGGCATTGGCGAACGAAGCACAGGACGATCTGCAGGAAAAGACAGGAGAATTGAGCAAGAAATGCGCGGAATTCCTGAATTCCGCCATGGCTGCGGCCAAGGAAGTGCCGACGATCGCGGCGACGCGTACCAAGGAAGTGGCAGCGTCCACCGACGAGTACGTGCATCAGAAGCCGTGGCGTGCCGTCACACTTTCGGCCGGACTCGGCATTCTGTTGGGTGTGATGTTCGCCAAACGGGACAATCGCTAACGAATATTGCTTACTTCGATTGTGCACTTCGGATGTGCTTATGTCCGAAAAAAGCCCCGCACGGATTTCCTTGCGGGGCTTTGTCATGTGCAACCGGAGAAGAAACGATCAGGCGGTGGCGTTGCTTTCGGCTGGCGGATAGAAGGAGAGCGATTTGCCGACGATCGCACCTTCCGCATAGCCGATGCCGATACGCTGCAGCATTGCCAGCTTCTCTGCATCGTCGACGTTTTGCGCGATGGTGTCGATTCCCATCACACTGCTGATGCGCTGGATGGCTTCGACTTTCGCATAGTCGACAGGATCACTGGCCATGCCGCGGATATAGCTTCCATCGATTTTCAAGAAATCGACATGCAGGTGTTTCAGGTAGGCGAATGAAGACATCCCGCTGCCGAAATCGTCCAGCGCAAAAAGGCAGCCATGCGGTTTCAGCGCTTCGATGAAACGCAATGCGCGCGTCAGATTGGCGATGGCCGTCGTTTCCGCGATCGAGAAGCAGATTGCATTGCGCGGCAGGTCGAATTCGATGAACTGTTCATGAACGAATGCGATGAAGTGTTCATCGTCCAGCGAATTGCCCGATATCTTCAACATCAGTACGTGCGCACCGAGATCGCCGCCGGCATCCATTGTGTGCAGCGTTGCGGCATGCTGCGCAAACGCAGTGCGAATGACCCAGCGGTCGATCGTCGGCATGAAGTGATAGCGCTCTGCCGCTGGCATGAAGGCGCTTGGCGGAATCAATCGGCCGTTTTCACCTGCCATGTAAAGGCGCAGCTCTTCGAACGGATGATCCTTGCGGTTTGGTTTCAGGTTGGCAATGCGCTGCGCCTGCAACTGGAAGCTGTCGTTTTCGAACGCCTTCTGGATACGCTCGTTCCATTTGACTTCGCCTTCACGCACGCCTTGCGGATGATCTTCGGCACGATAGATATGCACCCGATTGCGGCCGCTGTCCTTGGCCATGTAGCAGGCTGTATCCGCAGCGCTGAGCAAATCGGGCAATGACAGAGTGTTGTTGTTGAAGTTGACCAGGCCGATGCTGACGCCGATCGGGAACAGTTTGTCCTGCCAGATGAAGTGGAAGTCGCAGATCGTCTGCCGCAATTTTTCGGCAATGCGCACGGCCGATTCCGGTGAGCAGTTTTCGAGGAAGGCGCCGAATTCGTCGCCGCCCAGACGTGCCAGCGTATCGCTGTCGCGCACCAGCGGCTGCAGCAGGGCGGTAATCTGGCGCAATAGTTCGTCGCCTGCACTGTGGCCGCAGGTATCGTTGACGATCTTGAACTGATCCAGGTCCAGATAGAGCAGCGCATGCTGGCGCGGCTGGCGTGCCAGCGTATCGATCGCCAGTTCCAGGCGGCGTTCGAATTCGCGACGATTGAACAGGCCCGTCAACGGATCGTGTGCAGCCTGGTGCGACAGCTGGATTGCCAGCTTGCGCGAATCGCTGACGTCGTGGAAGACCAGCACGACGCCGATGATCTCGCCGTCGCGATCGCGAATCGGTGCGGCGGAATCCTCGACTGCGTATTCGTTACCGTTGCGGCTGAGCAGAACGCTGTCCTTGCTCAGTTCGACGTTGTCCTGCTGTGCCAGCGCGGTTTCGACCGGATCGGCCACCGGTTCGCGCGTGAAGCCGTTGATGATGCGGAAGACGCGCGATGACGGCAATCCTTCCGCTTCGGCCTTGCTCCATCCTGTCAGCTGCTCGGCGACCGGATTCATGTATTCGATGTTGCCCAGTTTGTCGGTCGTGATGACGGCGTCGGCAATCGATGCCAGCGTCACTTGCGCGCGCTCCTTTTCGGCAAACAGTACGGCTTTCGATTCCTCGCGTTCGGTTTCATGCTGTTGCAGCGATGCGATCATGCCGTCGAAGGCGCGTGCGAGCTGGCTGATTTCCTCGCGGCCGTAGCGGATGCCGGTGCGTGCGCGCAGGTTGCCGGCGCCGACCTGATCGGCGGTGCGCACCAGCGTTTTGACGCGCCGCAGGATGATGACGTCGCCGACGAACCAGGCCGCCAGCAGTGCCAGCAATGCAATGACAGCCAGCGTCGCCAATTCCACTATCTGCAGCTTGTTGGCTGGCGCCACGATGTCGTCCATCGGTACGCCGATGCTGACCTTGAAGTTGGAAACGTCGCTGGTGCCGACTGGCGCGAATGCATGCAGACGGGTGATGCCGTCGGTGTCCGTCAGTTCCGAAGTGCCGAAACCGACCTTGATCATCACATCGAACAGCGATGGCGAAGTGCGCGTGCCTATCCATTTTTCCGGGTCAGGCCGGCGCGCGATGATGGTGCCGCGGCTATCGGCGGTGATCAGCACGGCGCCCTTCGGCAATGCAATGTCGCTGACAAAACGATCCAGATAGCTGAGATCGAGCGCGGCGAAAATCACCGAGCGTACGTTGCCGTTATTGTCGAGTACCGGATAGGTCAGGTTGATGGTGTGCCGGCGACTCATGCGGCCGAACACATAGTCGCCGGCAGTGAAAGTGCGTTGTTCGACGGTCTGCTTGAAATAGGCGCGGCTACCGAGGTTGACCTTGTTCTGCAGCGGCAGCGCGCTGCAGGTGACGTCGCCATTTAACTGGATCAGGCCGAAGTTCGTATAGCCTTCATTGCGTTTCAGGACGTTGGCGAGGAACTGGCCGCAGGTGTTCGGGCTGCCCTGCAATTCGGGCAAGGTCGACAGCACGGTCAGCAACTGGCGCGCGCCTTCGATCATGCGCGCCTCGCTGGTGGCGGCAAGCTGCGTCATCTGCTGCAGATTGTCTTCGGTAATGCGGATGGCTTGCTGCCGTTCTTTCCAGGCGCCATAGACGGTCAGGATTACCGGCGGGACGATCGCGAGCAAAACGAGAACGAGCAAGCGGCTACGCAAGCTGTCGAAATTGAGCTTCTGGCCGAGATTTTTTTTCAAAACGTGGACTTTTTGATAATCATCGGATGCGGAGGTCGATGCCGTCGCTTTTCAATGTAGTCGATATGGACGGAATACGCCATGCCGCAGCGTGGCTTACCCGTCGTCAGACCGGGTAAGCGCGAAAAGAGTTTCCGTAAAACAGCGGAATGTTGAAATTTTGTTCCTGGATTTTGCTCTAGACGGCGCGCCGCATTTTCTTCGCGGTGTAGTCCTTGGGTTCGGCAGTTGGCTGGACGAGCTTGACGACTGCTAGCGTGCAATTGTCGGCCTTGCCCGGCGCGGCGCGGGAACGGGCCTTGGCGACCAGCATTTCGCAGGCCTGCCGTGCCGGATTCATCGCGATGGCGGCACCCAGTTCGGCATCGGAGAAGTATTGCCAGAGACCGTCGGTGCACAACAGGAAGGCGTCGCCGCTTTTCAGGTTGTCGCGCCGGCCGATCGCCAATGACAATTCGTTGGTGCTGCTGCCAAGGACGTTGACCAGCAGGTTGGCCAGCAACGGATCCTTTGCCTTTTCGTCATCCAGCTTGTTTTCCGCTTTCAACTGGGCAAGGTAGGTGTGGTCCTCGGTGCGGCGCACGCAATTCGGTCCGTCGAAGCTGTACAGGCGGGAATCGCCGGCATGCGCCCAGATCGCTGAATTCTGCGGTGTGAGGATCAGCAGCACGACGGTGCTGTGTGGCTTCTTGTCGGACGACATCGCAGACAATTTGATGACGGTATCGGCTTCGTGCGCGATCGTGC
Organism: Oxalicibacterium sp.; assembly: GCA_036519215.1. Taxonomy (GTDB): domain Bacteria; phylum Pseudomonadota; class Gammaproteobacteria; order Burkholderiales; family Burkholderiaceae_D; genus Oxalicibacterium. Next base: position 2,360 of record DATDLO010000347.1, on the reverse strand, counting down.
GCAATACGTTTTCCGGATCGTCGGTCAGTGGCGAAAAGCGCTCGAAAATCTGTTGCGCAGTCCGCACGACCTGCTCGGCCGCCAGCGCACCGCCGGACATGCCGCCCATGCCGTCGGCCATGACGGCCAGCATGTAGCCCGGCGCTTTGGGAGCGGCGAAGAGGGCGGCTCTGTCCTGCTGTTCCTGACGGTCTCCGATGTGCTGGCCGGTTCCGGCTTCTATCTTGTATTGGCTCATGCGTCTGCGTAGATTAAACTTATGGCTCGGTTGTCATGCGCGATTGTTGTGCGCCGGATTATTGCATGTGTCATGCATTCTGTAATCGAAAGCGGGCGGGCGGAAATTGTAAAAATCTTTTGCAGCGGCCGCCTGGAAGTTGTGCCATAAAGATAACGAATTTGCCGGGTCGATGCGCATATTGTGTAGCGGATCGAGGCTTTTGTAGATAAATTGCCACGTTTTGGATGAAGCCTTCGGGCATGAGCGACTGCGCCGGGAATGACACTATGGCAATAAATTCTTCGCATGACATTCAACGCCGGATCATCGAGCTTGAGGTCGAGCATCGCGATCTCGACGCTGCGATCGAAACATTGATCCGCGACGGAAGGCATGAAGAACTGCAATTACGCCGCCTGAAGAAACGCAAGTTGCAATTGAAGGACAACATCACCTTGCTGAAGATGCAGCTGGTGCCGGATATTCCGGCCTGACGTTGCATTCCCTGTATTACTGGCGCCTCGCTGCGACGTTACACGTCGCCGATCCAGATCATCAACGCATTTTCCAGGCTGTATTTTGACCGTCGAATCCTCTGCCATACCCGAACCCGTGGACCACGATGAAGAAATCGACGTCCTCTTCGGCGTTGACAGTCCGCTGGGACAGGCGGTCGGCGGCTTCCGTCCGCGCCAGTCGCAGACCGAAATGGCGAAAGCGATCGCCAGCGCCATCGCCAGCCGCAGCACGTTGATCGCCGAGGCGGGCACCGGCACCGGCAAGACATTCGCCTATCTGGTGCCATCGTTGCTGTGGGGCGGCAAGGTCATCGTTTCCACCGGTACCAAGAACTTGCAGGATCAACTGTATCTGCGCGATATTCCGACCGTGCGCCGCGCGCTGAATGCACCGGTGTCGGTCGCGCTGTTGAAGGGACGTGCCAATTACGTCTGCCATTTTCATCTCGAACGGACCTTGCAGAATGGCCGGTTGACGTCGCGCGAGGATGTCGGCCATCTGCGCGAAATTTCGCGCTTCGTCAAAACCACGAGTACCGGCGACAAGGCCGAATTGTCGAAAGTGCCGGAAACGGCTTCGGTCTGGAACCTGGTTACGTCCACGCGCGACACCTGCATGGGTGCCGAATGCCAGTATTACCAGGATTGCTTCGTGATGAAGGCACGCAAGGAAGCGCAGCAGGCGGACGTGGTCGTCGTCAATCACCACCTGTTCTTTGCCGACGTTGCGCTGAAAGATACCGGCGTGGCCGAGCTATTACCGTCGGCGAATACCGTGATCTTCGACGAAGCGCACCAGTTGCCGGAAACGGCGACATTGTTTTTCGGCGAGACGGTTTCCACATCGCAGGTACTGGAACTGTGCCGCGACGTGCTGGCCGAAGGGCTGGCGCATGCGCGCGGCGGTGCCGACTGGCCGGCTGTCGTGACGACGGTGGAGCGTGCGGCGCGCGATCTGCGTCTGACCTTTCCGCAGGATTCCGTGCGTTTTTCGGTCGGGCAGATCGCGCCGTCCAGCCCGTTCTTCCCGGCTCTCGATGTGCTGAAGGACCAGCTGGATGCAATGCTGGTCGTGCTCGAAAAACATGCGGAGCGTGCCGAAACGGTCGAGCAGTGCCGCGTGCGTGCACTGGAACTGGCGACGCGCCTGGACGCATGGAACAAGCCGGTTCCGGATCCGATCATCGGCCAGGAAACCGTGCAGTGGGTCGAAGCATTTGCATCGTCGCTGCAACTGCATCGCACGCCGTTGTCGATCGCACCGATCTTCAACAAGCAGCGCGAAGGTTCGCCGCGTTCCTGGATATTCACGTCGGCCACGCTGGCAGTGAAGAACGATTTCAACCACTACAGCGCCCAGATGGGACTGTGGGAAGAGCCGGCGCAAAGCTGGCCGAGCCCCTTCGATTACGGCAACCAGGGTTTGCTCTATGTACCCGAAAACCTGCCGCAGCCGAATGCGCTCGAATATACCGACGCCATGATCGACGCCGCGCTGCCGGTGATCGAGGCTGCCGGCGGTCGTGCCTTTTTATTGTGCACGACGATACGTGCCGTCAATCGTGCGGCCGAGCGACTGCGCGATGAATTCGCGCGGCGCAAGCTGCCGTTTCCGCTGATGG
>DATDLO010000346.1:0-2190 GCA_036519215.1 Oxalicibacterium sp. | reverse complement strand
GATCAAGCGTCTGCAGTCCGAGATGAAGACCGCCGGCATCAAGGCCGAGGTGTTCGGCCGGCCCAAGCATATCTACAGTATCTGGAACAAGCTGCGCGGCAAAGCGATCGAGTTTTCCGACCTGTATGACGTGCGCGCCTTCCGCGTGATCGTCGACGACGTCAAGACCTGCTACACCGTGCTGGGCATCGTGCACAACATCTGGACGCCGCTGCCGGACGAGTTCGACGACTATATTGCGCGCCCTAAGGCGAACGGTTACCAGTCGCTGCATACCGTCGTCATGGCGGAAGACGGACGGCCGTTGGAAGTGCAGGTGCGCACGCACGACATGCACGATTTCGCCGAGTACGGCGTGGCGGCGCACTGGCGTTACAAGGAGGCAGGCACTTCCAATTTCTCGGCGCAGAAATACGACGAGAAGATCGCCTGGCTGCGGCAGCTGCTGGCGTGGAAGAGCGAAGTCGTCGATGCTGTCGTTGCGCATGAAGACGTGCACCGCGACTGGGTCGAAAAACTCAAATCCGCTACGCTGGATGATCGCATTTATGTGCTGACACCGCAGGCACGCGTGATCGAATTGCCGAATGGTGCGACGCCGATCGACTTTGCTTATCACCTGCACAGCGACGTCGGCCATCGCTGCCGCGGCGCACGCGTCGATGGCGTGCTGGTTCCGTTGAATACGGTGCTGAAGAACGGACAGACTGTCGAAATCATCACGGCGAAAGGCTTGAGCACGACAGGCGCGGTCGGCCCGTCGCGTGACTGGCTGTCGCCCGGTTATGCGGCCAGCTCGCGTACGCGTGCAAAGGTGCGCGCATGGTTCAATGCGATCGATCAGCAGGAGACGCTCGCAAGCGGACGCAGCCTGGTCGAAAAAACCTTGCAGCGTGAAGGCAAGACTGCGGTGAATCTGGAAGAGCTGGCGCACAAGCTAGGATTCGCAAAACTCGATGATTTGCTTCTTGCTGTCGGCAAGGACGAATTCAGCCTGCGTACGATCGAGCAAGCCTTGCATAGCGACGATCCGGATGCGGCAAAGCAGATCGAACCGGATGAGAGCGCCATTGCACGCAAGAGTCGCGCGTCCAGCGTCATGCAGGGCGCGAAGTCCGGTGTGCTGGTGGTCGGCACCGACGGCTTGATGACGCAGTTGGCACGGTGCTGCAAGCCGGCGCCGCCGGATCCCATCGTCGGTTTCGTCACGCGCGGCAAGGGCGTATCGATCCACCGTGCGAACTGCCGCAATTTCGTCGAGATGCGTCAGCGTGCGCCGGAACGAGTGATTCAGACGGCCTGGGGGAAATCGGAATCGGCGACGGTTTACCCGGTAGATATTTTCGTATTGGCATCCGATCGCCAGGGGTTGCTGCGCGATATCTCGGATATTTTCCTGCGTGAAAAAATCAACGTGATTGGCGTCAGCACGCAAAGCATGAAAGGGCAGGCGCGCATGGCGTTCACGGCAGAAATCAACTCGACGGCGCAGTTGCAGAAGGCATTGAACGTGATTCGTGAAGTCAACGGCGTGCTGGAGGCGCATCGTCATTGAATATTGTGCATGCGGCGGCTGTTGCGTGCGCGATATTTTTGCCTCGGGATTTTACGGATTAAATGCAAATACCCCTAGGCAAGTCTGAAAACTGTCGTTATAATTTCGCTTCTTTAGGCGCGTAGCTCAGCTGGTTAGAGCACTACCTTGACATGGTAGGGGTCGTTGGTTCGAGTCCAATCGTGCCTACCAACGAATAATTGGTAATCCCTGTAAGAGCGAGAAAGGCACCCCGGTTATGACACCGCGAACGAATACCTTAATGGTTTCCAAGCACTAGTCGGGTTATTTTTTCGTCGTCAACAAGAAAAAGAACGCGGCCAGTCCGCGTTTTTTTTCGTCTGCAGTTTCTTCTCAATCGATTTAGTCTAGCGTCAGCGTAACGAGCGCTGAAACGGAGAACATCATGATTCAAGTCCGCCTTCCGGATGGTTCGCAACGTCAATTCGATGCGCCTGTTACCGTTGCTCAGGTTGCCGCCAGCATTGGTGCCGGTCTTGCCAAGGCCGCGCTGGCAGGCAAGGTCGATGGCAAAGTCGTCGACACCTCGTATCTGATCGACAAGGACAGCGATCTGTCCATCATCACCGACAAGGATGCCGAAGGCGTCGACGTGATTCGTCACTCGACTGCGC
>DATDLO010000345.1:0-3168 GCA_036519215.1 Oxalicibacterium sp. | reverse complement strand
CTTTTGTCCATCATCGCCACCGCCTGGTTCTTCGATTCGATGGATCTCGGCATCATGACTTTCGTGCTCGGCTCGATCAAGACCGAGTTCGCTCTTTCCAGTGCGCAGGCCGGCCTGCTCGCCTCCTCCAGCTTCCTCGGCATGTTCTTCGGCGCGGCGATTGCCGGCATGCTGGCCGACAAGTTCGGCCGCAAGCCGGTGTTCCAGTGGAGCATGGTGTTCTGGGGCGTCGGCAGCCTGTTGTGCGGCTTCGCGCAGAACGTCGAACAGCTGATGATCTTCCGCGTGCTGCTGGGTTTCGGCATGGGCATGGAATTCCCGATCGGGCTGTCGATGGTGTCGGAAATCGTGCCGGCGAAGAGCCGCGGCCGCTATGTCGCCGTGCTCGAAGGCTTCTGGCCGATCGGCTTCATCGCCGCCGGCGTCGTCGCTCTTGTCGCATTGCCGGCCATCGGCTGGCGCGGCATCTTCATCGCGCTCGCGATTCCCGCCGTGTTCGTGTTCATCGTGCGCCGCTTCGTGCCGGAATCGCCGCGCTGGCTGGAAAGCATGGGCCGCACCGAAGAAGCCGACGCCGTCACCGCCGGCATCGAACGCCGCGTGATGGCGGCCAGCGATGCGCCGCTGCCGGCAGCCAGCCTTTCAACCTACACGCCTGCATCGTCGGATCGGCGCGCGCTGTTCGCCGAACTGTGGCGAGGCGCGTATGCGAAGCGCACCGTCATGCTGTGGGCGCTGTGGTTCTTCGCGCTGCTCGGTTACTACGGGTTGACGACGTGGCTGGGCGCGCTGCTGCAGCAGGCCGGCTATGCCGTCACCAAGTCGGTCACCTACACGATCTACATTTCGCTGGCCGGCATTCCGGGCTTTATCTTCTCGGCGTGGCTGCTGGAGGTCTGGGGCCGCAAGGGCACCTGCGTGCTGATGCTGGCCGGCAGTGCAGTTTCGGCCTACGTCTACGGACAGGTCGCCACTGCGCAGGCACCACTGGCGCAACTGATCGGCGCCGGCGTGTGCATGCAGTTCTTCATGTTCGGCATGTGGTCGGTGCTGTATGCATACACGCCTGAACTGTATCCGACACGTTCGCGCGCAACCGGCGCCGGCTTTGCCTCTTCGGTCGGCCGCTTCGGTTCGCTGCTCGGTCCGTTCGCCGTCGGCCTGATCCTGCCGATCACCGGCCACACCGGCGTGTTCACGCTGGGCGCGCTGTCTTTCGCGGCAGCCGCGCTGATCGTGATCGTGATGGGGGTGGAAACCAAAGGCAAGTCACTGGAGGAAGTGTCGTCCTGACATACCAGGTATCGTCATAAAGTGCGGGGGCCGGCATCAGCCGCCCCCGCGTTTTTGCCTGTGCGGTTTGGTATTTTTACTTGCTCGGCTGTTTGCCCGTTTTTTTCAGCGCCAACGTGCGTCCGCTTTCATGCTCACCCACGCGCTGTGCGAAATCGCAGGCACCGGCCGACAGGCGATCGATGGCTTCGGCAGTCGCACGCGCATCGCCCGATGCGATCGCCTCGGCCACGTCGGCATGATGGCAGGCGCTGGTGCGCAGCATGTCGAACTGGCGGAAATAGCGGAACCAGAAGCGACGCGACAAACCCTGAATCAACAGCAGGCTGCCTTCGGTGAATTCGTTGCGCGCACAGCGACGCGACAGATCGTTGAAGACCTTGTCGGTACGAATGAACAGCAATTCGTCGCCGGCTTCAGCCGCCTTGCGAAAATCCGCGCCAAGCACAGCGAAGCACGCGCGCTGCTCGGCCGTCGTGCGGCGCGCGGCACTGCAAAAAGCTAGTCGCTCGAGTTCCTGCCGCACTTCCAGCAGGCGCAATTGCGCGAACGCATCGATCTCGGTGATGCGGATGCCCTTCTTCGGACACACCACCAGCAGATGTTCCACCGCCAGCCGGCGCACCGCATCGCGCACCGGGCCGCGTCCGAGTCCGCTCAGTTCGCTCAGGTAGGCTTCACTGACGACGGCACCCGGCTGCAGTTCCATCGTCACGATGGCTTCTTCCAGACGGCGATAGGCACGTTCTGCTGCGCTTTCCTGCACGCCGGCAACCACTGTCAGCGCAGCCGGCGACGCCTGTGCATCGATTGCCGGCAAACGCCTGCGGCGCATCGGCGCGAAAAAATCCGTTAAGGCTTCCATACTACGTTCGAACCGTTCCTTTCTTTCACTCACAGCGCGCATTGATCCATGCTGCAACGCCTTCCAGCGAACGGAAATCGTCGCAGGAGCGGCTGTCGATGCCATCGATCTCTTCACATTCGGCGAACATCTTCGCCAGATTCTTGCCCGCGCCAACTTCCAGCACGATGCGCGCACCGCGCTCGGCGGTACTTTGCATGCAGGCCAGCCAGTCGACAGGCTGCGCCAGTTGCGCGGCCAGCGTATCGGCAATCGCATCCACCGTCATCGTCGGCATGCCGTCGATACCGGCCAGCACAGGTACCGCCGGCAGCTGCAGCGACGATGCCAGCACGGCAGCACGAAACGGTACGACCGCATCGCGCATCAGCGGCGTGTGCGACGGCACCGCCACATCCAGCAGCTGATGCCACACGCTGCGTCGTTCCAGCGCATGCGCAGCCGCAACCAGATCGCCGCGCCGCCCGCCGATAATCACATGATCGTCGGCGACGACGATCGCTTCGGCCAATGCATGCTCGTCGCACAGCACAGCGACTTCGTCACGGCGCAAGCCCTTGACGGCCATCAGTCCACCGTCGGCAGGCGCGGCAGCATCCATGCAGGCGGCACGTTGTGACACGATGTGCGCCAGCGTCTGTGCCGTCCACGCGCCGGCGCAACCGTAGGCAGCCATCTCGCCGGCGCTGTAACCGGCAAACAGCATGGGTTGCGGCACCATCGTCGACAGCGCCACCCAGTTCGCGACCGCCGCGGCGCACACCAGCAATTGTCCATTGCGATTGGAAAACAGGTCGGCGCCATGTCCATTGCGCGCCAGTGCGACGACGTCGATACCCGCCGCCGCCGAATACGCATCCAGCCATTCTGCCGCAGCAGCGGATTGCAACGCCAGCGCAAACATCGCCGGATGCTGCGCGCCCTGTCCCGGGCAGACTATCGCCAGCGCTGCCATCCATCCCCCGACAGAATGCGATCGACCAGCAACGTCGCCGCCAGCAGATCGGCGC
>DATDLO010000344.1:0-4625 GCA_036519215.1 Oxalicibacterium sp. | reverse complement strand
ATCGAAGCAATCGGCCGGCACGGCGTACTGAAAGGCAGCTGGCTGTCGGCCAGGCGGCTGTGCAAATGCCATCCCTGGCACCCTGGCGGTGTCGATCCCGTCCCCGGATCGCCGACGCAAACTTCCTCTTCTTCAACCGCTTGCGGTTGCGGCCATTCCCGAAACTGATTAAGTAAGAGCTTATGGATACCAAACGTACCATCCTGTGGGTTGTGTTCTCGTTTTCGCTGCTGATGCTGTGGGACAGCTACAACCGCTATGTCGGCAAGCCGCCGATTTTCGGACCGGACACCACGCAAAAAGCCGCACCGGCTGCCGGCTCCAAGCCGGAAGCTGCTGCAGACGCGCATGTCCCGACGGCTACGCAAGCGGCAACGCCGACCGGCGTGCCAGCTGAAGTTGCTGCGGCTTCGAAAAACGAACGCATCACCATCACGACGGACTTGATTAAAGCCGAGATCGATACCGCCGGCGGCGAGATTCGTCGCCTGGAGCTGCTGAAGCATCACGAGAGCGGCCATCCGGACAAGAATCTCGTGCTGTTCGATTCCACGCCGGAACGTACGTATCTGGGCCAAACCGGCCTGACGGGTGGCGTCTATCCGAATCACAAGACGATGTTCACCGTGCAGCCGGGTTCGCGCGACCTCGGCAATGCCGACCAACTGCAACTGGTGATGACGGCCGAGCAGGGTGGCGTCAAACTGATCAAGACGTTCACGTTCAAGCGCAACGACTATCGCGTCGACATCAAGCATGACATCGTCAACAACACCGGCGCGCCGATTACGCCGTCGCTGTATCTGCAGCTGGTGCGCGATGGCGGCAAGTTAGACAACGAATCGCACTTCTACAGCACATTCACCGGCCCAGCCGTCTACAGCGACGCCGACAAGTTCCAGAAGATCAAATTCGATTCGATCGAAGAAGGCAAGGTTGAACATGCAACCAAGACGAAGGATGGCTGGATCGCAATGGTTCAGCATTACTTCGTATCCGCCTTCGTTCCACCGGCAGACGTGCAGCAAGAAATCTATACGCGCAAACTGGCGACCAATCTGTATGCCGTCGGATCCATCCTGCCGGTGGGCACGATCGCACCTGGCGCCACCGCTTCGATGGACACCACGCTGTATTCCGGCCCGCAGGAATCTACCCGCCTGGAAGAAGTCGCGCCTGGCTTCGAACTGGTCAAGGACTATGGCTGGCTGACGATCATCGCGCGCCCGATCTTCTGGCTGATGACGCACATCCACCAGATCCTCGGCAACTGGGGCTGGACCATCATCGTTCTGACCATCCTGATCAAGCTGGCATTCTTCCCACTGTCGGCTGCCGGCTATCGCAGCATGGCAAGAATGAAGCTGGTTACGCCGAAGATGACCGACATCCGCACCCGCTACAAGGGCGATCCGCAAAAGATGAACGCGGCGATGATGGAGCTGTACAAGACCGAGAAGATCAATCCGCTCGGCGGCTGCTTCCCGATTGCGATCCAGATTCCTGTCTTCATTTCGCTGTACTGGGTGCTGCTCGCCAGCGTCGAAATGCGTAATGCGCCATGGCTGTGGATTTCCGATCTGGCTTCGCCTGATGTGCTGTTCGGCGCCTACAACATCTTCGGCTTCCACCTGACGATTGGTATCCTGCCGATCCTGATGGCCGTGTCGATGTTCTTCCAGACCAAGATGAATCCGACACCACCGGATCCGATCCAGGCGAAGATCATGATGTTCATGCCGATCGCGTTCTCGATCATGTTCTTCTTCTTCCCGGCCGGCCTCGTGCTGTACTGGGTGGTCAACAACATCCTGTCGATCGCGCAGCAATGGGCGATCAACCGCAAGATCAGCGGCGGCAAGAAGGCATAAAGCGCACCGCTACCAGAAGTATTCAAAAAGCCCGTGATTTCCACGGGCTTTTTTTATTGCTGTTCAGTTGCGCTGCCTGTTTGAACAAACATAGAATGGCTTCATGAACTTCGACTCTTCTCCCATCGCCGCCATTGCCACCGCACCGGGGCGCGGCGGCATCGGCATCGTCCGCATCTCCGGCAAAGATCTTTCCTCCATCATCGCAGCCGTTTGCGGCCCCAATAAGCCGCTGCAACCGCGGCAGGCAACGTATCTGGGCTTTCTCAACAGCGACGGCAGCATCATCGACAAAGGGCTGGCCATCCATTTCAAGGCGCCGCACTCCTATACCGGCGAAGACGTACTGGAACTGCAAGGCCACGGTGGCCCTGTCGTGCTGCAGATGCTGCTGACGCGCTGCCTGCAGGCTGGCGAGGGTATCGATCTGCGCATGGCGCAACCGGGCGAGTTCACGCACCGCGCCTTCCTTAACGACAAACTGGATCTGGCCCAGGCTGAAGCGGTCGCCGATCTGATCGAAGCATCGACCGAAGCAGCAGCCAAATCGGCATCGGAATCGCTGTCCGGCGCATTCTCGAAAACCATCCATGATCTGGTTGAACGTGTCACACGCCTGCGCATGCTGGTCGAAGCAACGCTGGATTTTCCGGAAGAAGAAATCGATTTCCTGCAGCAATCCGATGCACGCGGCCAGCTCGATGCGATCCGCGACGCGTTGCAACAGGTATTCAAGCAATCGGCACAGGGGGCATTGTTGCGCGATGGACTGAGTATCGTGCTGGCTGGCAAACCCAACGTCGGCAAGTCGTCGCTGCTTAATGCACTGGCTGGTAACGATGTCGCCATCGTCACGCCAATTGCCGGCACCACACGCGACAAGGTGATCGAAACCATCCAGATCGAAGGCATTCCGATCAACATCATCGATACCGCCGGCATTCGCGGTGCGTCCGACGCCACCGACGAAGTGGAACGTATCGGCATCGAACGCACATGGTCGGCTGTCGACAAGGCAGACGTCATCGTCCATATGCTGGATGCCAGCCGCGGCCCTACACGCGAAGACGAAGAGATCATCGCGCGCTTCCCGATGAACGTGCCGGTCATCCGCATCTGGAACAAGATCGACCTGTCCGGTCACAAGCCTGCCATCGATCGCATGCCGGATGCCACGCATATCTATCTGTCGGCCGCCGATCTGTCCGGCACGGATTTATTGCGAAGCGAACTGCTGCGCCTGGTCGGCTGGCAGCAGACCGGCGAGTCGCTGTACCTCGCACGTGAACGTCACCTGATCGCGCTGAAATCCGCGCACGACCATCTGGAGATGGCAGCTCAACACGCAGCGCATGACAGCGAAACTACTGCTCCGGCACTCGATCTGTTCGCCGAGGAACTCCGTCTGGCGCAGGAGCGACTATCCAGCATCACCGGCGAGTTCACGTCGGATGATCTGCTGGGCGTGATTTTCAGCCGGTTCTGCATCGGCAAGTAGGGTTTCGATTGTCGGAGTACGACAATCGCTTCATGTGGAATCGGAAGCGACTGTCTATTCGCAGCGATCTACGCCGCACAGTCGATTTGCGCAACGGCTTCTGCCGTTGTCGGTAGCGCGTGAGCGAGGAATCGGAAGTTAATCATGGCTGCAAGATAGCCGTCGCCTTCTGGTATACGCGGTCCTGCCGTAGCGTCGCGCACCACGGCTACTTCGAATCCCTGTTCGATCAGCTCACGCAAATGCGATTCGATGCACAGGTTGGCCGCCATCCCCGCCAGCAGGATTTGAGACACGCCTCGTTTCCGCAACTGCAGGGCGAGATCATTCGATTCGGGGCCGTACACTTTATGCGGCGAAGCGATGACGGTTTTTCCGTCCAGAATATATGGCTTAAGCGATTCGAGGAAATCCGCACCAGACCCCTCAAATCCCTCCAGCGTCAGTGGCCCACGTCGGGCGAACATGTTGATTTCATGCATGACGTGTTCGAGCGGGCCGCCGAACTGCCATTGATGATCGCTCGGATAATAGTAGTGCGGCGAGACGGCAACTGTCATGTTGGTGCGCTTCGCAGCGATGAACAACTCTTCAAGATGCGCCACGACATTGTTCTCCATCACGCTATCGCCAAAGAATGGCCAGCTGGCACCCTGCGAACTCAGAAAGTCGTTTTGCGGATCGACTACCACCAGCGCAGCGCGCGTGGGGTCGAGTACGAATTCGGTTGGTTTAAAGAGTGGATCTTGCGGATCGGCATAGGGATTGTGATGCTGATGCGAAGTAGGCATGGTAATTTCCTTTCAAATATAAGTGACCAGTCGTCTATAAATATGGCAAAAAAATTTTCAGCCATTCAGCCTTGCTGCAAGCGTTTTCTCGACTCGATCGAACGGTCCGCGGTTCCGCTCAATCTTGGCGCGCATGACAGCGCCCTCAAACGCATCCACCAATGAAGCCGCAATATTGCGACGTTCAGCAGTAGACGCTTTCGGCAGTATGGCCGCTACCTTGGCTTCGACCGCCACCTCCCACCGTCTGAACAAATTTTCTAATTGCGCCCGCAACGCGTCATTGCCTCCCCCTAGTTCAATTGCAAGATTTCCCATCAGGCAGCCCCGCGTGAAATTGGTCTGGGCATGGAAATCGGCAATCAAACGAAAGTGCGTACGCAGTGCCGCCAACGAATCTTTGGTTTGTCGTGCATTTGCCTGCAACGCTTCGATCTCGAACCAGTACGCTTCGAGAATTTGGCC
>DATDLO010000343.1:0-3578 GCA_036519215.1 Oxalicibacterium sp. | reverse complement strand
ATCTGGCTGGTCACCAGCCGCGGCCGGCGCAGCAAACTGCCCGACGCACCGATGACGCCGAAGAAGGTACGCGTGCCGAAACCGACGCTTTCAACCGTTTCGCGCACGGTACGGCCGATCAATGACAGGAAGGCCGCAATCATCGCGCCTCCAGCCCGAAGTCTTCCGCCAGCGAAGCGCCGGGGTAATGGAAAGGCACCGGGCCATCCGGTTCGGCATTGACGAACTGTTTTACATAGGAATCGTCGGACGCCATCATCTCGGCCGGCGTACCCTGCGCGACGATCGCGCCCTTCGACAGGAAATAAACGTAATCGGCGATTGCAAACGATTCGTGCACATCGTGCGAAACCAGGATCGACGTCGAACCCAGCGCATCGTTCAGCTTGCGGATCAGGTTGGCCGTCATGCCCATCGAAATCGGATCGAGGCCGGCGAACGGCTCGTCATACATGATGAGCTCGGGATCGAGCGCAATCGCACGTGCCAGCGCGACACGACGCGCCATGCCGCCGGAAATCTCGGACGGCCGCAACTGCGCCGCATTGCGCAAGCCCACCGTCTGTAATTTCATCAGCACCAGATCGCGGATCATGTCTTCCGGCAAATCGGTATGTTCGTGCAGCGGGAAGGCCACATTGTCGAATACCGACATATCGGTAAACAGCGCGCCATGCTGGAACAGCATGCCCATCTTGCGGCGCAATGCGTAGATTGCCTTCGTATCCGAAGCATCGACCGGGCGACCGGCGATCGTGATACTGCCGGACTGGGGCGTCAACTGGCCGCCGATCAGGCGCAGGATGGTCGTCTTGCCGGAGCCGGAGCCGCCCATGACGGCCACGACCTTGCCACGCGGGAAGTCCATGTCGAGCGCCGACAGGATCGGGCGTTCGCCATAACCGAAATGTAGATTGCGGATTTCTACGAGATTGGACACAACATCTAGGAAAGATTGGCAAGCCTGTAATTGTAGTGCAGATTACAAAATCGCTCCCGCACATCCCGCCAAGGCTGGCGCGAATTTCCGCCATACCGTTGTAAAAAAGCCCGACATTCTTTCAAATGTCGGGCTTTTGTCAGGCGATATTGAATAATCAGCGTGGCAGTACGGACTCGCCCATCAGGAAGGCATCGACCTCACGTGCGCACTGGCGTCCTTCGCGAATCGCCCAGACGACCAGCGACTGACCGCGACGCATGTCGCCGGCAGCGAATACCTTGTCGACGGAAGTGCGATAGCAGCCTTCGCCATCCGTCGTCGCTTTCGCATTGCCGCGACCGTCCTTCTCAATGCCGAACGCATCCAGCACGCTCTGTACCGGCGACACGAAGCCCATCGCCAGCAACACCAGATCGGCCTTCATTTCGAATTCGGAATTCGGCACTTCGACCATCTTGCCGTCTTTCCATTCGACGCGTGCGGCAATCAGTTTCTCGACCTTGCCATTCTTGCCTTCCAGACGCTTGGTCGCGACCGCCCAATCACGCTCGCAACCTTCTTCGTGCGACGAAGACGTGCGCAGCTTGGTCGGCCAGTACGGCCAGACCAGCGGCTTGTTTTCTTCCTCAGGCGGTTGCGGCAGCAGTTCGAACTGAATGACCGATTCTGCGCCGTGACGATTCGACGTACCGACGCAGTCGGAGCCGGTATCGCCGCCGCCGATCACGATCACGTGCTTGCCGGTCGCCATGATCTGGTCCTTGACCTTGTCGCCCGCGTTGACCTTGTTCTGCACCGGCAGGAATTCCATCGCGTAATGCACGCCCTTCAGTTCGCGACCCGGGACCGGCAGATCGCGCGGCTGTTCGGCTCCGCCAGTGAGAATCACGGCATCGAAATCCTTGTTCAACTGCTCCGCCGAAATCGTTTCCTTGGCCCAGTTGATGATGTCGGCCGGGAAATCCTTGCCGATGAACACGCCGGTACGGAAAGTCACGCCTTCGGCTTCCATCTGCTTGACGCGCAGATCGATGTGCGACTTCTCCATCTTGAAGTCGGGAATGCCGTAACGCAGCAGGCCGCCGACACGGTCGTTCTTTTCGAACACCGTCACATCGTGGCCGACGCGCGCCAGTTGCTGTGCCGCCGCCATGCCTGCAGGACCGGAACCGACCACGGCAACCTTCTTGCCAGTCTTAACGACGGCCGGTTGCGGCTTGACCCAGCCGTTTTCCCAACCCTTGTCGATGATGAAGTGCTCGATCGACTTGATGCCGACCGGATCTTCATTGATACCCAGCGTGCAGGCAGCCTCGCACGGCGCCGGGCAGATGCGGCCGGTGAATTCCGGGAAGTTGTTCGTCGAGTGCAGCGTATCGAGCGCCGTCTGATAATCGCCGTGGAACACGAGATCGTTCCAGTCGGGGATGATGTTGTTGACCGGGCAGCCGTTGTTGCAGAACGGAATGCCGCAGTCCATGCAGCGCGCACCCTGGATTTTCGCGTCCGCATCGTTCAGATGCAGCGTGAATTCCTTGTAATGCTTCAATCGTTTTTGCGGCTCTTCGCTTGCTTCCTGCAAGCGCTCGTATTCCATGAAGCCGGTAATCTTTCCCATGTTTTTCGCCTTCTAAAACCATTCTTTTCGGGCCGGCCAAAACCGGCCCGATCACATCATTGCGGAGTTGCGGAGCTTATGCGGTCACGGTGGTGTTTGCCGCTTCGTCGACCTTGCGTTCGTGCATTTCAACCAGCGCACGCTTGTACTCGGACGGGAACACCTTGACGAACTTGGTTCGTGCGACGCTCCATTCATCCAGCAGTGCACGTGCGCGCGAGCTACCGGTGTACTTGAAGTGGCGCTCGATCAGCGACTTCAGGATCGCTTCGTCGGTCTGCGCTTCGCCGCCACGCTTGGTGCTGTGCCAGATTGCGCGCTCACCTTGCGATTGCTCGTCATGCGACTGCAGCGATTCCAGTGCCACCATCGCCATGTTGCACTTGGCAGCGAACTCGCCGTTCGGATCGTAGACGTAGGCGATACCGCCCGACATGCCTGCCGCGAAGTTGCGGCCGGTTTCGCCGAGTACAACGACAGTGCCGCCGGTCATGTATTCGCAACCGTGGTCGCCGGTACCTTCGACGACCGCGATCGCGCCGGAGTTACGCACCGCGAAGCGTTCGCCTGCGACGCCGTTGAAGAACGCTTCGCCGGCAACCGCGCCGAACAGCACGGTGTTGCCGATGATGATGTTCTCGACAGCGCGGCCGCGGAACTCGGTGTTCGGACGCACGATGATGCGGCCGCCCGACAAGCCCTTACCGACGTAATCGTTGCCTTCGCCGACCAGATCCAGCGTGATGCCGTGCGCGAGGAACGCGCCGGCCGACTGGCCTGCGGTACCTTGCAGTTGAATGTGGATCGTATCGTCAGGCAAGCCTTCGTGGCCGTATTTCTTCGCCACCACGCCCGACAGCATCGCGCCGACCGTGCGGTTGACATTGATGACCGGCGAGATGAACGAGACTTTTTCGCCGTTGTCGATGGCTGCCTTCGCCTGTGTGATCAACTTGTGATCCAGCGCCTTGACCAGGTTGTGATCCTGCTCTTCGGTGTGGAAACGCGCTTCGCCTT
>DATDLO010000342.1:0-2978 GCA_036519215.1 Oxalicibacterium sp. | reverse complement strand
AGTCGGTAATCTCAACCTTTACAACCCGGTCTACGGTTCTACCGTTGGACCGCTTTCGGAAGTCGATTTCCTCTCAGAGAAAGGTGTCACGACCAGGGTAGGCGCCTACCTTCAAGAGCAGATGAAAATTAACGACAAATGGGTTGTCTTGCTGGGCGGGCGTCAAGACTGGGCCAGGCAACGTACTTCGCCGTACTTTGGCGCGACGGATTACGAAAGCGAGAGCGACAAGGCATTTACCGGACGTGCAGGCCTTGTCTATCTGGCCGATAACGGATTGGCACCTTACTTCAGCTACAGCGAATCGTTTGAACCGCAAAGCGGTCAAAATGAACTGGGCAAACGCTTCAAGCCGACCACCGGCAAGCAGTACGAGATTGGCGTGCGTTATCAGCCGAAAGGTTCTGACTTGCTGTTGTCGGCTGCCCTGTACGAGTTGACGCAGCAAAATGTGGTGACGTCCGATGCGTCGGTTTTCCCGACATTGAGCCGACAGGTCGGCGAGGTACGATCGCGCGGGCTGGAGCTGGAAGCCAAGGGAAAAATCAGTCGCAATCTGAGTGTCATCGCTGCCTATGCATACACCGATGCCGAAACCACGCGGAGTCTGGTACCTGATGAAGTAGGGAATCGCACAGCCAATGTGCCGCGTAACCAGGTCTCCATATGGGGTGATTACAGCTTCGGTGCATACGGACTGCCAGGATTACGGGCCGGCTTGGGTGCGCGCTACCTCAGTTCAACGCGCGACGGCTCTACTAACAGTCCAGTTATTCCCGGCTATACCTTGTTCGATGCGCTGGTGGCTTACGAGGACGGCGAGTGGCGTTACAGCCTGAACGTAAAAAACCTCACCGACAGAGAATTCCTGAACTGTTCATTCGGCAGTTGCACTTATGGCGAACCGCGCAAGATTATTGCGGCGGTGACCAAACGTTGGTAAGCGCAAAAGAGGAATATCAGGTGACGGTCATTTTTCCAGGCGTTGGAAACGCCGTTGCCAGAAAAAACTGAAAAGCGATGGTCTGCATTTATTCATGAAACGGTTTCTTCAGTCAGGCCTGTCGATTCGTATTCAGTCATTGCGCCCATTTTTCTTGAGGAGCCATCGCTGGATCGGGTTGTTCATTGCCGGCTTCCTGTTGATTGCAGGTGTGACGGGCAGCCTTTTGGCCTGGAACGATGAATTGGATGCTGCCATCCGTCCTGATCTTTTCCTGGCGGCACAACCGATGCCAGGTGCTGCAATGCTTGATCCGTTCGTTTTACGCGATGTTGTGCAAGATGCGTATCCGGGCAGTTTTGCAGCAGTCGTGCCGTTGCGATCTCAAGCCGGCCATGCCTTGATATTCCGTGTCTATCCGCGGCCTGACCCGGTGACAGCTCAAACCGCGGAATCAGATGTTGACCAAGTGTTCGTCAATCCTTATACGGGGACAATTCTAGGTGATCGTAAGTGGGGCGATCTGACGCAAGGCTCGAAGAATCTGATGCCTTTCATTTATCGATTGCATTTTTCACTGGCACTCGGTGTGATTGGAAGCTATGCATTCGGTATCGTGGCGCTTTTATGGACGCTTGACTGTTTTATCGGTGCCTATTTAACGTTTCCCGCCACACGCCGCAAGAAGAAGGCACGTTCGGTCGCAGATGTCATCAAGCCGGCGATGCGCGAAAAATCATGGTTGCATCGCTGGTGGTCGTCATGGCGAGTTCGTTGGCACGGAGGCGGTTACAAGATCAATTTCGATTTGCATCGTGCCGCTGGCTTATGGTTCTGGGCGATGCTTCTGGTGCTGGCATGGAGCAGTGTGTCGTTCAATCTAAGTGAAGTTTATAAGCCGGTAATGAACAGTCTCTTGGCCGTACAGCCGGATGGGCACAGCGCTGCGTCGACGTCACAAGGAAAAATGCAACCGGTGCTTGGCTGGCATGAGGCACATCGGATTGGTCGTGAATTGATGGCATCTCAAGCACGGCGGCATGAATTTCAGATTCTGCATGAAAACAGGCTGATGCACGATCCCCGTCAAGGTGTTTATCGCTACGACGTAAAGAGCGATCGCGATATTCGTGACGATGGTGGCAATACCAGTATCACCTTCGATGCAGATACCGGTGCATTCAGGTCGATATGGTTGCCCACGGGCGCAGCAGCCGGCGACACATTCCGAATGTGGTTATCCAGTCTGCATATGGCTGAGGTATGGGGTTTGCCGATGAAAGTATTCATCTGCCTTATGGGTTTAGGCGTCACGATGTTAAGCGGGACGGGTTATCTGATTTGGCTGAAGAAACGGCGTGCCCAACGCTCAGCACGTCAACGCATTTGAATGTTCTGAAGATCTAAAGCAATTCCACGCTATCCAGATTCAAATAACAACTTTCCCGCGTCGTCGTCACAAAATCCACCAGATAAGGTTTCTCCGATAGTTCCGGCACGCTGGCTGCATACAGGCGGCCAGTGAGACCATCCTTGGTGATGCGTCGCGCGGTCACGTAATTGCGGTTCAGATAGGGTTGCACAGCCCACAGCGGCAGGGCGGCGATGCCGCGCCGGCTGGCGACCAGTTGCAGCATGGCGACCGTCAGTTCCGTGGTGCGGCGCTCCGGTTGCACGCCGGCCGGCTTCAATACCTGCCGTACAACGTCCAGCATGTCGTCCGGCACCGGATAGGTGATCAGCGTGTCGCCGGCAAAATCCCTGGCTGTCAGATATTCCTTTTTTGCCAGCGGATGATCGTGGGCCAGCAGCGCGACGATCTCGAAGCGGAACAGCGGATGGTAATCGACGGTCTCGTCCGGATCGATGTCGGAAACGATGGCGACATCGGCACGATGTTCGTACAGCAGGCCGACCGGATCGGCTTGGAAGCCGGAGACGATGTCCAGTTCGACTTCTGGCCAGCGGCCGCGGAACACGTCCATGGAAGGCATCAGCCAGTCGAAGCAGGTGTGGCATTCGACGGCGATGCGCA
>DATDLO010000341.1:0-7200 GCA_036519215.1 Oxalicibacterium sp. | reverse complement strand
CCAAGTCACGTCAGACCATGCGTGTTCTGGCGATTTGCCTCGCTTCCGCGCTCGGCGTTAAGCGTGGTGGGTGACGATCCATTGCCCATCGCAGAATGAATGCCGGCATTCTTCCTGCCAGGTCGATACACCAGAATCCTGTACGGTGCGACAATCAAGAAAATTGTGCATAAGGGGCATCATGAAAATTGAATCAAGCATTTCACTGTCTGATTTTTCCATCACGCAAAAATGGCCTGCTCATCATCCCGAGCGGCTTCAGCTCTATTCGTTGACTACCCCCAATGGTGTCAAGGTATCGATCATGCTGGAGGAGACGGGTTTGCCTTACGAAGCGCACCGGGTGAGTTTCGACAGCAACGACCAGAACTCGCCGGAGTTTCTCTCGCTGAATCCGAACAACAAGATTCCGGCCATCATCGATCCAAACGGACCGGACGGCAGGCCGCTTGCCCTGTTCGAATCGGGTGCCATTCTGGTTTACCTGGCAGAAAAGACCGGCAAGTTCATGCCGCAAGATGCTTCAGGCCGTTACGAAACGCTGCAGTGGGTGATGTTCCAGATGGGCGGTATCGGTCCGATGTTCGGGCAGGTCGGGTTCTTCCACAAATTCGCGGGCAAGGATTATGAAGATAAGCGTCCGCGCGATCGCTACGCCGCCGAATCCAGGCGCTTGCTTGGCGTGTTGAATCAGCGCCTGACGGGTCGTGACTGGATCATGGGCAAGGAGTACGGCATCGCCGACATCGCCATTTTCCCCTGGGTGCGTAACCTGGTCGGCTTTTATGGCGCGCGCGATCTCGTGGGGTTCGGCGATTTTCCGGAAGTGCAGCGCGTACTGGATGCGTTCCTTGCGCGTCCTGCTGTCGTCAGGGGTTTGACGATTCCGGCGGCATCCTGAATCGACTCGGGGGCTGTCGCTTTGGGCGATGTTGTGAGTGAAGAAGCGGGTGATAAAACATCGCCCGCTTTTTTTTGCGCAAAACGCAAGGCGACGCGCGTTTTCTCCACATTTGTCGTGCGGTGCGAGAAGGTCAAACCACTGTAAAACACATGTGTTTTGCTGATGTTGCACTTTTACAGTCTCCTGTAAGTGCTTAATTCTTATGTGAATTTGGTGCGCGATGTTGCGTCAACGTAATGCGCTAAGTCCTTGACTTCATTGGAAAAAATCCTGTTTTACCCCCTGAAATTCTCTTGACCGGTATCAAGCCATCCTCTAAAGTGGGCGACAGTGTGAAAAAGTGTAGTTTTGTGGGGATTTTTTCCTGCGGATTGCATGTCTGTCACCAGCAACGCATACCGATAAAAGGATTACAGGGTGTTTCAAGGCGCGTCTTCTCTCAATCTCGATGCCAAGGGCCGGATGACCATCCCCGCCCGTCATCGCGACGCACTGCAACTGCAGTGCGAGGGACGCGTCACGCTGACGAAACATCCTGACGGATGTTTGCTTCTCTTCCCGCGTTCCGTGTGGGAAACCCGCCGCGAAGAAATCGCCAAGTGGCCGATTTCCGCGCGCGCCTGGCAACGCATCTTCCTCGGCAATGCCGTGGATGTCGAATTCGATACCGCCGGTCGCATCCTGATTGCGCCTGAATTGCGCGCAGCAGGCGGCCTGACGCGTGACGTCATGCTGATGGGCATGGGCAGTCATTTCGAGATTTGGGATGCCGAAAAACTCGCCGAAAGCGAATCCAGTGCGATCGCTGCCGGCGTACCCGACGTATTGAACGATTTTTCCTTCTGACGCCGTGATGAATGCAGATGCGGTGCAGCAGTACCAGCACAAGACGGTGTTGCTGGAGGAGGCGGTGAATGCGCTGGCGCTGGATGGCGCGCGCGCCGACGGCATCTATATAGATGGCACGTTCGGCCGCGGCGGCCACAGCCGCCTGATCCTGCAGCGCCTGGGGGCGAAGGGACGATTGATCGCGTTCGACAAGGATGTGCAGGCGATCGCGGAGGCATCTTCCATCGCCGACCAGCGCTTCGAGATCGAACACGGCAGTTTTGCGACGCTGGCGGACACGCTATCGGCGCGCGGCATCAATCAGTTGGACGGGGTATTGCTGGATCTGGGGATATCGTCGCCCCAAGTCGACGACGCGGCACGCGGTTTCAGTTTCCGTGCCGACGGTCCGCTGGACATGCGCATGGATACCACGCGTGGCATGTCGGCGGCCGAGTGGCTGGCCACGGAAACCGAACAGAAAATCGAAAAGGTGATACGCGATTATGGGGAAGAACGGTTTGCTTTTCAGATTGCAAAGGCGATTGCTGCTCGCAGGGCAGTCCAGCCGATTTCAACCACACGACAGCTTGCCGAGATCGTGGCAGGCGCCGTCAAGACTCGCGAGAAAGGCAAGGATCCGGCCACTCGCACATTTCAGGCTATCCGGATTTTCATCAATCAGGAGCTTGAAGAACTCGAAGTAGTACTGGCAGAGGCATTCAGGCGTCTGGCGCCGCATGGGAGACTGGTCGTGATCAGCTTTCACTCGCTGGAAGATCGCATCGTCAAACGGTTCATGGCCGACAAGGCCAGCGTGCCGCAGCCCGACCGCCGCCTGCCGATTCGTGCTGCCGATCTGCCGCAGCCGGAAATGAAACTCATCGCGCGCATCAAGCCTTCCGATGCGGAAGTCGCCGCTAATCCACGCGCACGTTCCGCCGTCATGCGTGTGGCCGAGCGTCTACCAGGCGCTACACCTGCTGGGGCGCTGCAATGAGCGGCCGCATCGCCATCGTGCTGACGACCGTACTAGTGCTGTGCGCACTGTCGCTGGTCAATGCACAGTACAAGGCGCGCAGCCTGTTCATCGCGCTGGAGCGCGCGCAATCGCAGGCGCGCCAGCTCGATATCGAATGGGCGCAACTGCAGCTGGATCAATCCACGCTGGGCAAGCACGCGCGCATCGAACTAACGGCACGCCGTGATCTGCACATGGTGCCGGTTACGCCGGCTGCCACGCAATACCTGACGATGGGAGGCAAATGACGCGTAGCGCCGCAGCGAAAGGAGTGCCTTTCGCCTCGAACCCGATGCTGGCAGCCAAGCTGCCGGCATGGCGTTCGCGCGTCGTGTTGTTCCTGATGTTCGCTGCCTTCGTCGCATTGGCCGCACGCGCGTTGTGGCTGCAGGGCATGTCCACCGATTTCCTGCAGAAGCAGGGTGCAGCGCGCTACGCGCGCACGCTGGAACTGCCGGCCATTCGCGGCAAGCTCACCGACCGCAATGGCCAGGTGCTGGCATCTTCGATCCCGGTACGCGCTGTCTGGGCGATTCCCGACGACGTGCTGGAGGCGCCGAAAGACAAGCTGCGTCAGCTGGCGAAGCTGCTCGACATGTCCGAGCGCGAACTGAACCGCAAGCTGGATTCGGATCGCAGCTTCGTCTACCTGAAGCGTCAGGTAGAGCTCGATACGGTAGACAAGATCCTCAAGCTCGGCATCGCCGGTATCGATACGCGTAAGGAATACAAGCGCTATTACCCCGAAGGCGAGGTGATGGCGCATATCGTCGGCTTCACCAATATCGAGGATAAGGGCCAGGAAGGCATGGAACTGGCGCTGCAGAAGACGCTGGCCGGCGTGACCGGCAGCCGCCGCGTGATCAAGGATCGCCTGGGCCGCATCGTCGAGGATATCGAAGCGGTGCGCGAACCGCACGACGGCAAGGATGTGGCGCTGTCGATCGACAGCAAGATCCAGTACATCGCATTCTCGCAGTTGAAGGAAGCAGTCGAAAAGAACAAGGCCAAGGCCGGCGGCATCGTCGTGCTCGATGCGAAGACCGGCGAAGTGCTGGCACTGGCCAACATGCCGACCTATAACCCGAACGATCGCTCGGTGCTGACCGGTGCGCAGTTGCGCAACCGCGTGCTGACCGATACCTACGAACCGGGTTCGACGATGAAACCTTTCACGATCGCGCTGGCGCTGGATCGCAAGGTGATCACGCCCAACACGACGATCCAGACTGCGCCCGGCAAGATGACGATCGGCACTGCGACGATCGGCGATGCGCATGCGGAAGGTTTGTTGACGGTTGCGCAAATCATCGAAAAATCTTCCAACATCGGCACCGCCAAGATCGCGCTGCAGATGCAGCCGCACGACATGTGGGACATGTTCACCTCAGTCGGTTTCGGCCAGCAGCCGAAGATCGGTTTCCCCGGTGCCGTTGCCGGCCGTGTGCGTCCGTACAAATCGTGGCGTCCGATCGAGCAGGCGACGATGAGCTATGGCCATGGCATCTCCGTCTCGTTGCTGCAGATGGCGCATGCCTACACGATCTTTGCGCGCGGCGGCGATCTGATCCCGCTGACGCTGCTGCGCTCGACCGACCGGCCGATCGGCCAGCGCGTCATCAGCGAGAAGACGGCTGGCATCGTGCGCGACATGCTGGAACAGGCGGCCGGTCCTAACGGCACTGCACCGCAGGCGCAAGTGCCGGGTTATCGCGTTGCCGGCAAGACCGGTACCGCCTACAAGATCGAGCACGGCAAGTATGTCAGGAAATACGTGGCGTCCTTCGTCGGGTTTGCGCCGGTATCCGATCCGCGCATCATCGTCGCCGTGATGATCGACGAGCCGATGACTGGCAGGCACTACGGCGGCCAGGTGGCCGGCCCGATCTTTTCCGCTGTGACAGCCAATGCGCTGCGTGCATTGAACGTCCCGCCGGATTCCACGATCACCAACGTCGTCATTCCGGAACAACCGTTGCAGGAGGCACTGTGATGAGTGCTGCGACGATGGTTTCCATGTCGAAGATTCTCGATTGGTTGCACGCCAATGCGCCGGATGCCGCACTGGTATCGGATTCGCGAGCCATTCGCAACGGTGATGTCTTCGTCGCTTATCCGGGCGATGAAGCCGACGGACGTACTTATATTACCGATGCAGTCGCGCGCGGCGCACGTGCCGTATTGCACCAAGCTGGCGGCGCCGCAGACGATCTGCAATGGGATGTGCCGCATTACGCGGTCGAGAATTTGAAAGCGCATGCCGGCGAAATCGCCGCAGCATGGTACGGCCATCCGGATCGCGCGATGCTGACGGTTGCCGTCACCGGTACCAACGGCAAGACATCCTGTACACAATGGCTGGGCAATGCGCTGTCGCGTCTGGGGCGGCCGACAGCCGTCGTTGGCACGCTAGGTATCGGCATTTTCCGCGACGGCCGGGCCGGCAAGTTCGATGCAACCGGCTACACGACACCGGATGCCGTGCTGCTGCAGCGTGAACTGGCGAATCTGCATCGCAACGGCGCTGTCGCGCTGGCGATCGAGGCTTCGTCGATCGGCCTGCATCAGGGACGCATGTCCGGCATGCATGTCGATACGGCACTGTTCACCAATTTCACGCGCGATCACCTGGATTACCACGGCGACATGGCGGCTTACGAAGAAGCCAAGGCCATGCTGTTCGACTGGCCGGGTCTACGCCACGCGATCGTCAATCTCGACGATCCGATGGGGCTGCGCCTGGTGCAACGCCTGCAAGAACGTACGTCGGCAGTCGCGATCACCGGCTACAGCCTTGCCGGCCGCAGCGTGGACGGCATTGCACTGCTGCATGCGACCGACGTGCGCAGCAGCCAGAACGGCACGCTGTTCCAGCTGGAATCGACATGCGGCGGCGCGGCGCAGATTCGTACGCAGTTGGTCGGCGATTTCAACGTCAGCAACGTGCTGGGCATCGTCGGCGTATTGATGGCGAACGGTATTGCATGGAAGGACGCGATTGCCGTGGTTGAATCGCTGACGGCGGTGTCGGGTCGCATGCAGCAACTGGGCGGCAACGATGCGCCGCTGGTTGTCATCGATTATGCGCACACGCCTGATGCATTGGAAAAGGCATTGTCTACCTTGCGCAATGTTGCGGCAGAGCGCGGCGGCAAGCTGTGGTGCGTGTTCGGCTGCGGTGGCGACCGCGATCAGGGCAAGCGTCCGCAGATGGGCAAGGCATCGATGGCGGCCGACCATATCATCCTGACGACCGACAATCCGCGCAGCGAGGAACCGGCCGACATCATCAAACAGATCATCGCCGGCATGACGACCGCAAAAAGCGGTGTACAGATCATCGAAGATCGCGCGGCAGCCATCCTGTCGGCAATCCGCAATGCGGGCAGGCAGGATGTGATCCTGCTGGCAGGCAAGGGACACGAGGCATACCAGGAAATCAAGGGCAGGAAGCAGCCTTTCCTCGATGCCGATCATGCGACGTTGGCGCTGTCGGCGCGCGCGATGCAGGGAGGCGGCTCATGAAAGCGACGCTGTCTCTGCTGCAAGCCGCAGTGCGCGGTGCGACATTGCAAGGCGATGCCGCCTTCGACGGCGTGTCGACCGACAGCCGTACGGTGGCTTCCGGAAATCTGTTCGTCGCCTTGCGCGGCGAACGTTTCGATGCACACGATTTTCTGCCGCAGGTGGCATCGCGCGGCGTGGCCGCAGTGATGGCCGAACGTGTGCCAGCCGATCTCGCAGTGCCGGCGCTGATCGTGCCGGATACGCGCATCGCGCTCGGCGAAATTGCACAATGGTGGCGCAACCGTTTCGATCTGCCGCTGATCGGCGTGACCGGCAGCAACGGCAAGACCACGGTCAAGGAAATGATCGCAGCGATTCTCGAAGCGGCATTCGGTACGGACAACTATCTGGCGACGCGCGGCAATTTCAACAACGACATCGGTGTGCCGCTGACGCTGATGCGTTTCGATGAGCGCTGCAAGGCGGCTGCGGTCGAACTAGGCATGAACCATCCGGGCGAGATCGCCGTGCTGTCGCGCATCGCGCAGCCGACTGTCGGTCTCGTCAACAACGCGCAGCGCGAGCATCAGGAATTCATGGCCAGTGTGGAAGCGGTGGCGATGGAAAACGGCTCCGTTCTGCGCGCGTTGCCGGCTGACGGCGTTGCCGTATTCCCGGCGGACGATACATACACGTCGCTGTGGCGAGGCTATGCGGTGCATTGCAAGACGCTGACGTTCGGCCTGTCTGACGATGCAGACGTGCGTTGCACGCACAGCGCTTCCGCTTTCGGCAGCACGCTGCAGGTGAAAGCCGGCGACGACGCATTCATGATCGAGCTGCAGGCAGCCGGCATCCATAACGTACGCAATGCGCTGGCGGCGATCGCCTGCACGAAGGCGATCGGCATTGCGGCTGAAGCCATCGTGCGCGGCCTGCA
>DATDLO010000340.1:0-2973 GCA_036519215.1 Oxalicibacterium sp. | reverse complement strand
GCGATACGCAAGGTGAGGGAAATCTTCTTCAGCACTCTGTCTGGATGGAAATGTTTTTAAAGGTCGAAAGCAATCCGGAAGGCGTACCGAAAGACAGCTAAAAAGCGACATTGACGTTCGTGCAAGCTTATCAGTATTTGGTGCGATGGAGCGGCACAGGCAGAGGTTTTACGGGATTGCCGCAATACTGGTTGAGATGCGTGTTCGCTTGCCGGTCGCCGGCAAAATCCCTATAGTGGGCGCACTCCAATTTCCCGGATACAGGCAACATGGGCCGCAACAGCAACAAGGACAGCAAGACCGGCAATCAGGCCG
Source organism: Oxalicibacterium sp. (assembly GCA_036519215.1). Classification (GTDB taxonomy): domain Bacteria; phylum Pseudomonadota; class Gammaproteobacteria; order Burkholderiales; family Burkholderiaceae_D; genus Oxalicibacterium. Next base: position 2,658 of record DATDLO010000340.1, on the reverse strand, counting down.
ATAAGAATGTGCGGCAGGAACAGCCGCACGAGATACGTCCCGGCCAGTCGATCGAACTGTTGAAAGAACTGCACATCCTGACGCGCGACGGCAAGCTGAACCAGGACAGCCGCCGCAAGCTGAAGCAGGTCTATCATCTCTACCAGTTCATCGAACCGCTGCTGCAGGAAGCGTTGACGACGCGCTCTGCCGTCACGCTGGTCGATCACGGCGCCGGCAAGTCCTATCTGGGATTCATCCTGTACGACCTGTTCTTCAAGCAGCGCAGTGACGATGGTTCGCACATCTACGGCATCGAAACGCGCGACGAGCTGGTGCAGAAATCCGAAGAGCTGGCGCAGCGGCTGCAGTTTCCCGGCATGTCCTTTCTGAACCTGTCGGTGGCGGAATCGATCACTTCGGACAAGCTGCCGGCGCAGATCGATGTCGTCACCGCGCTGCATGCCTGCAATACTGCGACCGATGATGCGATTCGTTTCGCGCTGGAGAAAAAGGCGCAGTTCATCGTGCTGGTGCCGTGCTGCCAGGCCGAAGTGGCTTCCGTGCTGCGGAAGAACAAGGGCAAGACACTGGCGAATCCGCTGACCGAAATCTGGCGTCATCCGTTGCATACGCGCGAATTCGGCAGCCAGGTGACCAACGTGCTGCGCTGCCTGCAACTGGAAGCGCACGGCTATCAGGTCAGCGTGACCGAACTGGTCGGCTGGGAGCATTCGATGAAGAACGAGCTGATCATCGCCAGCTACAAGGATCTGCCGCGCCGCCGTCCGACCGAACGTTTGCATGAAGTGCTGCAGACGCTGGGGCTGGAAGAAATGCAGTCGCGCTTTTTCACGCCGGCCTGAGCTGCTGGCCGGTTTCCGGTTTTCTCTGTCAGCTTACTGCGCCGGCGCTTGTGGCGGTGATTCCGGCTGAGGTATCGCAGCTTTCTGTTTCGCCATCTGGCGCAGATAGGCGAGCAGGTCGTCAAGCTGCGCATCGCTCAATACCGTTTCGGAAAAAGCCGGCATCATGCGCTGCGGCCAGTTGCGCACCGATGACGAATCGCGAATCAGCCTGCGCAGAAAATCCTCGTGAAAGTATTCGGTCGGATTGAACGGCAGGTTCAGGTCCGGCCCGACTGCACCGTCGCCACCGCCGTTGATGCGATGGCAGCTGGCGCAGTTGACCGTGAAAAGATGCATGCCGCGCCATGCGGCGCTGTCGGCCTGTGCCTGCGGCACGATCTGCGGGTAGCGTTTCTCCAGCGGTTCGACATCGGCGATCGATTCGATCTGGAACGGCCATTGTTCGGGCGATACGCCGCTTTTCTCCGGCATCAGCCAGACCAGATAGAATGCGCCGGCGCTCGGTTTGCCAGGTGCGACGGCAGGCCATGGCCGGGTTTGCGATTCGAGCGCCAGCCACGGTTCCGATGCCGATCTCAGCAGGCTGACCGGGATCGTCGCCACGAAGCCGTCGGTGGCCTTGAATTGCAGCGCCTCGAAACCGCGTATGTCGCGCAGGATGGCCGACAGCGGGATCGCCTGATAGGTCATGCTGCGCTTGTAGGTCGGATCGTTCGGGATCGTGATGGTTTGCGTGGACGGATGGCGCAGCAGATTCGATAGCGCCAGCTTCTGTTTCTGGTTGTCGAGCTGCAGCTGCAGCACTGGCTCGTCGGCAGCGTGGGCAGTGGCGAACGTCAGTACGGTGCACAACAGCAGGCCGATGGCGTGAGCGAAAGGAAGGCGCATGGCGGATCCTGGGAACGGCAATGCCGTCGAGTATAGCGGAGCGATGCGCGTGAAGACGCAAAGAATGCGATGAAGCGAAAAGACGTAACGAAAAGCGTGCGAAAGAGTGCGGCGAAAGTGCGCATCGGAAAAGCGGAGCAGATGGGCAATCGCAAGGATGCAGCGATGACGTGGTTTCTCTATCTGATTGAATGCTGTGACGGCAGCATTTATACCGGTATCGCGGTCGATGTCGCGGCGCGCTTTGCCGCACATGCCAGCGGCAAGGGCGCACGCTATACGCGCTCGCATCCGCCGCGCCGTCTGCTGGTGATCGTCGCCTATCCGGATCGTTCATCGGCGCTGAAGGCCGAATATGCGATGAAGCAATTAAGCGCTGCCGACAAGCGCCGCTTCTGCCTGCGGCGCGAAGGTCTGTGGCGTGTGGCTGCCCAGCTTGCGGAGATTGCCGCACAAAAGTGAAGTGCCTGTCCGGTTGCGGCGATCAGCGCTTCTCTGCATCGTTTGCCGGCAGCGGATCGGCGCGGCAGCCCTTGTATTCGACGCCATTCATTTCGAACAGCGCCATTTCTCCCTTGTTCCAGAATGTCGTGCTGCCATCGCTGTAGCGTGCACCGGAACCCGAAATCACCTGCGGCAGTGTGAGCGTGCGGCCGGGCAGCATCAGTTCCACGTTTTCGTTGCCGAAGCGGGCGATGAGCGCGATCTTGTCGCACTTGAACGGCACGACGGTCTTCGGCGCCGGCGCGATATCGAGGTTGGAAACACGCACGACCAGAATGGAAATCGGTTTGTCCTGATCGGCAAAGGAAACCGGAATCGGCGCGCTGCTCCACAGCGGCTGTTCGCGGCCGTCAATGATGGTGGCGCTGATTGCGTAACGGTGATCGCTGGCGATCGCCTGTGGCAAATAATGCAGGTC
>DATDLO010000339.1:0-4479 GCA_036519215.1 Oxalicibacterium sp. | reverse complement strand
CCAGCGGCGCCGGTGTCATACCGACAAAGCGCAGGATGGGTTGCAGCGGCGGATCGGAATCGTTGCCGTCGATGTGCGTATCCGGAACAACCTCGGGCAACGCTTCGTTCAACGCATGCGTCAGCATCCAGCGTTCATGTGCACGCGCTGCGTATTCATGTTCGACGCGGGCGTCGGCGGCCAGCAGATCGAGCTTGGCGCGCCAGTCGACATCGCGTGCATGCCACCAGCCGGCGATTGTCGGCAGATCGTGCGTGTCGGTGGTGGCGATCGCGTGCGACGACCAGTGCGACGGCGGACGGAAGCGATCGCCTTCGCGTTCGAACCACAGCACGCGTATGCCCATCAGGCCGGCTTCGGCCAGCGATTCGCCGAAGCCGGGCGGCACGGTGCCGAGGTCTTCGCCGATCACGATGGCCTTGTAGCGATGGCTTTCCAGCGCAATCAGGTGCATCAGGTCTTCGCGTGGGTAACGCAGATACACGCCGTGCGTGCCGTCCATGCCTTCCGGCACCAGCCACAGGCGCTGCAGGCCGAGGATGTGGTCGATGCGTACGCCGCCGGCATGGTGGAAGGCCGCGCGCAGCATTTCGATATAGGCCTGATAGCCGTATTGCCGCAATGCGCGTGGCGAGAAGGCGGCCAGTCCCCAGTTCTGCCCGCGCGGGCCGAGCAGATCGGGCGGTGCGCCGACGGACAGCCCGGTCAACATCTGGTGCTGGCGGCTCCATGCCTGACTGCCGCCGCTTTCGGCACCGACTGCCAGATCGGTGATCAGGCCGATTTTCATGCCGGCGTCGCGCGCGGCGCGTTGTGCGTGCTGCAATCCGCGTGCCGCCTGCCATTGCAGGAAGGCATGGAACATCACTTCGTTGTCCTGCGCTTCGGCGAAGGAGGCGACGGCATCGCCACGTGGATCGTGGAACTGTTCGGGCCAGTCGCGCCAGCTGCCTTCGACGCCTTGCGCGCGCATCGTCGCATGCAGCGCCTCGAAGCGTGCATGGTCTTCGAGGGCGACACCGCCTTCGAGACGGAAGGCTTCGAATTCCTTCCAGTCGTCGTTGCGGATGTCGTACTGGTTGAACAGTTCGCGCAGTACCGCCAGTTTCCAGCGTACCGCCGCCGGCCAGTCGATCAGTTCGCAGGATTGCAGGCGCTGGCGTTCTTCCTCGAGGCCGAGCCGGGCAATCGCGTCGGCCAATGCCTGCGTACCGTGGACGGCCGCCGGATCGATGTGCCACACGTTGAAGAACAGCCGGCTCGACGGGCCGTACGGACTGTAGTGTCGGGGATTGGCGCTGAACATCGCATGCACCGGGCTGATCGCGATGGCCGATGCGCCGCGCGCGGCAGCCGATTGAGTCAGCGTTTCCAGTGCGGAGAAATCGCCGAAGCCGGTGTCCGGGTTTGCTGCGTCGTCATCCTTGCGCAGTGAATACAGTTGCGCGGCCAGTGCCCATAGCCGTGGTCGCGCATCGGCGTCGCCGCAGGCATCGGCCACGCTGAAGCAGCGCGGCGGCGCGATCGCCAGTGTCACGTTGTGTTCTTCACCAATATACAGACGGTGATAGCCGACGCGATCGGCGGCCGGCAGCCGCGCCGGCTGATGGATATCGCCGGAAACATTGCCGTCCGTCGTATCGCCATCTTCGTAATGCAGCCGATACGGTTGGCCATGCACTTGTGCCTGCGGCGACAGCACGATTTCCTGCCCGATCTGTGCCGTGATCAGCGGCGGAATTGCAAGCTGGATATCTTCCTGCGCCAATGCCGCGACCGATGCGTCGCAGGCGGCATCGTCGTTGCAGTCGAGCTGCAATGCCGCCAGCACCTTGCGCAGCGTGCCGGTCGGCACCGTCTGGCGATGGCCGAAGGCATCGGTCCATTCGGCGGACAGGCCGGCAGCCTGTGCGAGGCGATGCAGCGCCTCGCTGGCGGGGGCATCGTCGACGGCGTGGTGTTGTTGTGCAGGGAGGCGGTTGGCTTGTGCGCTCATGCGGCAGGCTCCAGCAGGGCGATGAAGGAATCGGCAGGCAGGCAGTCGCGGCCGAGCGCGGCCAGCGTGCCGGACGTTTCGAACAGCAGGTCGGCACCGCCGGTCTTGGCGATGGCGTCGAGTTTCACATCGATGTCTTTCTCCGCGAGATTGATGGCGACCGCCAGCACGGTGCCGTCGGCCAGTTGCCAGCGCGCGGCGACAGCCTGGCTTTCGTTCTCACCCAATGTGCAGGCGCCGAGCGAACGACAGTCTTGCAGGCGCGGCACGAGTTGCGCACGGCGTATCGTCAGCAACGCGTGCACCCATGCGTGCCATTCGCCGGCGCGGTCTTGCGCCTGCGGGATCGATGCGGCGAAGGTTTGCACATCGTTCGGATCGGGAATCGATTCGCGTGCTTCTTCGTCGGCGAACGCGACGAAACCGGAAAATTCCTGGCGGCGGCCGTCGCGCACGGCGGCGGCCAGTGCCGCTTCGCCATAACTGGTGAAGTACAGGAAGGGTTGCGTGGCGCCGATTTCCTCGCCCATGAACAGCAGCGGAATCTGCGGCGACAGCAGCACTAGCGCCATTGCCGCGCGCAGGGCGGACGGCCGCGCCAGCGTTGTCAGCCGCTCGCCGAATGCGCGATTGCCGGCCTGGTCGTGGTTTTGCAGGAACAGCACGAAGGCCGACGGCGGCAGATTCGCGCTCGGTTCGCCGCGCGGTTCGCCATGGCGCAGCGGCGAACATTCGCCCTGATAGACGAAGCCTTCCGCCAGGCAGCGCGCCAGCCGTTGGGCCGGCAGCTCGCAATAGTCCTGATAGTAGTGGTCGCGTTCACCGGTGAGCAGCACGTGCAGCACGTGATGGCCGTCGTCGTTCCATTGCGCATCGAATGGTGCATCGGATGTCGGGCCGTCATGGCCGGCCAGCAGGTGCGCGGCGTTGCCGTCGTGCTCCAGTACCAGATGCACGTGGCGCGCATCGTGCTCTTCCTTGCTGACGACCTGCCTGATGCGCGCGCCCATCTCCTGCAGCCAGTCCTGTTCGCTGATCGCATGCACGGCATCGAAGCGCAGGCCGTCGAAGCGGTATTCGGTCAGCCAGTACAGCGCATTTTCGGTGAAGAAGTCGCGCACTTCGCGACGGCGGAAATCGATGGCCTGGCCCCATGGCGTGTGGATATCGTCGCGGAAAAAATCTTTCGCATAGGCGCCGAGGTAATTGCCGTCCGGCCCGAAGTGGTTGTAGACGACATCGAGAAAAACCATCATGCCGAGGCCGTGCGCGGTATCGACCAATGCCTTCAATTGCTCCGGCGAACCGTACGACGCATCCGGCGCATACGGCAGCACGCCGTCGTAACCCCAGTTGCGCGCGCCGGGGAATTCGGCGACCGGCATCAGCTCGATGGCGGTGATGCCGAGTTCGGCCAGTGCCGGCAACTGCCGCGTGACGCCTTCGAAACCGCCCATGATGCCGACGTGCAGTTCGTACAGCACCGTCTCATGCCATGGCCGGCCGCGCCATAGCGGATACAGCCACTGGTAGCCGTGCGGATCGACGACGATGCTTTCGTCGTGCACGTCGCCGGCCTGCGCGCGCGAGGCCGGATCGGCGACGGCGAGAAGCTGCTTGTCTTGGCCGATCACTTCGTAGCGATAGCGCGTGCCGGCGCCGCAGCGTATCGTCGCTTCGTACCAGCCGTGCGGCAGCGACTGCATCGGCAGCGCGGCATTGTCGATCAATACGTTGGCTGCCCGTGCGCTTGGCGCCCACAGGCGGAAGCGTGTATGGCCGTCTTCGCGCAGCTGCGCGCCGAAAGAAGGTTCAAAGCGCGACATGATCGACTACCAGCAGCATGGCGCTGTGCGAGGCGACGGTGATGCGGCCGTCTTGCGGTTTGCGCGGTTTGCGTACGGTGGAGTCGTCCGCGCTTTTATCCGTATTCTCGGCGGCATCGACCAGCACGATCCAGTCGAGATGCGGTTCCGGCAGGACGAATTCGCGGTCTTCCGAATGCGCGTTGACCAGCAGCAGCGTGGCCGACACTTCGCCTTCGGCGCCGCGCTTGTGTCCGGCGCGCGCCACGCGGCGCAGTGCCAGCAGGCGGCCTTCGGCGTAATCCCAGTTTTCCTGGTCCATCGGCGTGCCGCTTTCGTCGAACCAGTCGGTGTCGAGCAGGTCGGGCAGTATTTCCGTTTCGCCGGTATAGAAATGCGCGGCATGCAGCGTCGGCCGTTCGGCGCGTACCGCGATGCAGTGCGTGACGAATGCCAGCAGCGAGCGGCCGGCGTCGCTCTCCACCTGTTCCCAGTCCATCCACGACAGTTCGTCGTCATGGCAGTAAGCGTTGTTGTTGCCGTGCTGCGTGCGACCGAACTCATCGCCCGCGAGCAGCATCGGAGTGCCGTGGGACAGGAACACGGTTGCCAGCAGGCCCCGCATCACGCGGCGCCGCGTCTCGTTGATCGCCGGATCGTCGGTCGGTCCCTCAGCAC
>DATDLO010000338.1:0-2953 GCA_036519215.1 Oxalicibacterium sp. | reverse complement strand
ATACATTGCAGGACTGGATCGGCGATTTCAGTCGCTTGTCGGCGCAGGCGCGCTCCTGATCACGCCGGCAGCAGCATGACAAGTTTGTGACCGCGGCTCGATGCCACATTGAACGTCACTTGTTCGTAGCGTAGCTCGCCTTTCTTCGGATGCCGGAATTGCCGCAATCCGCCGTCGCGTCCGACCACCTGTTGCGAATCCCACAGACGATCGAATTCTTCGCTGCCTTGCCGTAGCTGTTCGATCGTGCCGGCCAACGGTTCTTCGTCCGTCGCCTTGCCGCAATCGGCGCGAAATTCCGCCACCAATCGTTGCGCGCGTTCGGACCAGTTTGTGATCAGCGTGCGTGCCGCCGGCGACAGAAAAGTGAACTGCAGCAGATTCGGTTGCGGCCCCTGTCTTGTGCGCTTGTCCAGCCAGCCGGTGAACAGGGTTGCCGCCGGCTTGTTCCATGCGACGACATCCCATTGGCGATCCAGCATGTAGGCCGGCACATCGATGGCGCCGACGATGGCATTCGCGTCGACCGGTGCACGTTCCGTTGTGGGTTCGCGTGGATCGAGCCGGTCGGCCAGGCGGAACAGGTAGGCGCGTTCGGCCGATGTCAGCCGCATCACGTCGGCAAGCTTGTCCAGCACCTTCACCGAGGCGGAAACCGGCCGTCCCTGTTCCAGCCAGGTGAGCCAGGTCGGGCTGACGCCGCATAACTGCGCCAGCTCTTCACGCCGCAAGCCCGGCGTGCGGCGCGATCCGGTCACGTGCAGGCCGATGTCCTGCGGCTTGATGTGTTCGCGATGTGTGCGGATGAAGCTGCCGAGCTTGCTGTGCATGGTGCTGCACTCCATGAAAACGGGGATGCGGGTTCTGTCTGGCACAAAACATACCAGGATGTTTTGTTATCTTGTTACAGGATGAATGATTGCATATTCTGGCCTCACCCTCATGCAACCGGAGAACGACATGAAGCAAACGGCAGTGGCAGCAAAACAATTCGGCGAAACGGCATCGGCCTATCTGACCAGCGCGGTGCATGCGCAGGGCGAAGACTTGAAGCGGCTGCAATCCATCATGGCCGGGCATCGGACGGCGAACGTGCTCGATCTCGGATGCGGCGGCGGCCATGTCAGTTTTGCGGTGGCGCCATCGGTGGCGTCGGTTGTGGCCTGCGATCTGTCTGCGCAGATGCTTGATGTAGTCGCTACGGCGGCGCAGCAGCGCGGCTTGTCGAACATCGTTACGCAACAGGCGCAGGCCGAAAAACTGCCTTTCGACGACGCGTCGTTCGATATCGTGATCACACGCTTTTCCGCGCACCATTGGTGCGATGTGCCGGCCGGATTGCGCGAGGCGCACCGCGTACTCAAGGCAGGCGGCAGGATGATCGTCATCGATATCGTCGCACCCGAACAGCCGTTGTTCGATACGATGTTGCAATCGGTGGAGATATTGCGCGATGCATCGCATGTGCGGGACTATCGCGTCTCCGAATGGTCGGCGATGTTGAGTGCCGCCGGTTTCGCTGTGCAGGATGCGGTGCCGCAGTGGCGGCTGAAGATGGTGTTCGCCGACTGGATCGCGCGCATGCGCACACCGGCAGAGCGTGTGACGGCCATACGCAGTCTGTTTGACGGCGCGTCGGAAGAGGTGCGCCACCATTTCGCGGTGGAGTCCGACTATTCCTTCATGATAGCTTCCGCTTTTTTCGAGGCCGTGAAGTCTTGATGGGAAAGCTGGGTTGATTTGCACGTGCAAACTTGCGCGTGCAAATCCGGCACTAGAATGGCTTGTCCAGTTTGTATTTCTGGCCGCTTGTCGGCATAACCTGAAGCAACGACGAAGGAGAAATCCATGAAGCGATTTGCCATTCTGTTGCTGTTGTCTTTTGTATCCGCGTTTGCCATTGCGGACAATGCGGCGAATTCCTGTGAGGAAAAGCGCGCAGATATCCTGAAGCAGATCGATCACGCCAGGCAGAATGGAAATGACAGGCGCGTCGCCGGCCTGAACAAGGCCTTGCGTGAACAGGAAGCAAACTGTTCGTCGGCATCGCTGCGCAAGGCACGCGAGAAAGATGTCGCCGAAGCGCGCGCGAAGCTGGCCGAACGCGAGCGTGAGCTGCAGGAAGCCAAAGCGGAGGGCAAGGATGCTGGCAAGCTGGCCAGGCGCGAAGCCAAAGTGACGGAAACGCAGGATGAATTGCAGCGTGCGCAGAAGGCGCTGGGCGAATAGTTGGCGCGGTTGAGTTGTGTGCAAAAAAGCAGGTGTCGTTTCGACTGCCTGCCTTTTCTTTCTCAATGCTTTTTCAATACTGCATCAATGCGGTGTTGCGAGTTTCAGCAATACCAGGCCGCTGACGATCAGCACCACGGCGACCATGCGCAATGCCGTCAACGGTTCGCCCAGCACCGTAATGCCGACCACGAATGCGCCGACGGCGCCGATGCCGGTCCAGATCGTATAGGCGGTGCCGAGCGGCAGCGTGCGCATCGCGAGCGCCAGCAACCAGAAGCTGGCAATCATGGCGACGAAGGTAATGGCGGTGGGGCCGAGGCGGGTGAAGCCGGCGGATTGCTTCATGCTCCATGCCCAGACGACTTCGAGCAGGCCGGCGATCAACAGATAGATCCAGGACATTTCATTCTCCAAACGGGTCGTCCCGGACAGTGGCAAAGGCGGGAGGTCGTCCACCCGCCTGGAAATTTTACTACCTGCCGTTGCTGTTTAGTCGCTGCTTCGTCGTTGTTTAGTCGCTATTCGTCCGCATGCAGCTTGATGACACCGGCTTGCGGTGTGGTGGTCGCACACGGCTCTTCGTCGAACGCGATATCGCCGTTTGCCATCGCTTCGCCAGTCGGCTGCAGATCGGCGAAGCCGAACAGATCGCGATCCATCAGGTGCGACGGCACGACGGTGGACAGCGAAGAGAAGATATTGTCGACGCGCCCCGGATGTT